>CAZWLL010000016.1:0-46016 GCA_964634795.1 uncultured Ruminococcus sp.
GGCTTCCGAGGAGTACTTTCCTTTAAGTGCGGTATCGTAGTATTCGGGATATACTTTCTTATAGCTTTCTGCCGAAAGAGCTTCGAAAATCGTACCGATGAATTCTATATTGCTGTATGAGCTGAGCGGAATTACAAATACGGTAAATTTATCATCCGCGTTTGTGTAATAGTTTGTCTGCTCTTCATCCCACTTCGGATAAGGAAGAATTGAATACTGAGCTTCCATATCTCTGAGTGTCGTATAAGTTGCAACGAAACGCATAGGAGCCATTGCTATAAGCTCATTGAGGAAGTATGTTTCTTCTTCCTGAGCAGCCGATGTATATCTGAAGAATCCGGCGTTGTTCTGATGGAAATCATTGAGCTTTTCGAGAATTGCCACAGACTTATCGCACATAAGCACAACCTGAATCTCATTGTTTTCATTTGAAACTATAGGCTGATCGAATGCTGCGGTCCAAACATCGGCGGCGTTCTCAAGATAATAAGCGAATCCGAAGAAGTCGTTCTTATCCTTTACACCGTTACCGTTTTTATCCTCATAAATTCCGCCTACGATTTCGGCGAATTTATCAAACGTCCATTTTCCTTCTTTTACGAGGTCGTAAAGGGTGCTCGATGTATAGCCGTAGCTTTCCATTATTTCGGTATTAAAGAATATCGAATAGGAAAGTGTAAGAGAGGACGTCGAAAGGTCTGAGCAGATAGCGAACAGACGATTGTTTATAGTTGCATTATCATTTGCCATCTGGTTGTACCAAACCTGTGTTGTATCAATATTCGGTACCTCCATCCAGTTAAGAACAGCCTTTGCGCTGAGAGGAGTATATGCTTTATAGTCATAAATAGATACGACATCGTAGTCTGCCGTACCTGCGGTTGCCATTGTCTTTACCTGGTCCCACGGTGAGCTTGATTCCGTCGCTAAAATCTTTGTATCAAACCTTGTTTCGATGTTGAGGTTACGATTGAATACGGCATCGTTGCAGGCGTCACCTGTAAGTTCATCCGCAACAATCTCGAGTCTGTAGTCAACACTTCTGTTTACGCTCGGAACAAGCATCCTGTATTCCTGACCGTCGTACTTTACCTCGGGCAGATTATCGGGAATGAGCTGTCTCTTTTCGTAATCGGTAAGCTCTGCCTCGGTCTCGGTTTCTTCCACGCTTTCATCTGCTGAAGCCGCAGAGGATGTTTCGGTTTCCTTATCACTGCCGGAGTTTTCTTTTGTTTCACTGCATGCCACTGATGTCAAAAGCATCAAAAGAGCGAGGAAAAAGCATATGCCGCGCTTTTTCATTATAAATTCCTCCAAAAGATATTTAACAAAATGAGCCTATTTGCGTTTCATTTAACTATACTCATTTATGATATTATATTATACAATATTTCATTGTTTTTGTCAATATTTATAGGCAGTTTAACCGTTTTGCTTTATTGTATATTTCTTTTGGCTTTTTTATAATTGTCTTTTTAAACAATTTCGTTCAATATATTAATTGCCTTTATGTCTATTTTAAACATGGTTTTAAACTGTTAGTATGTATTACAAGCCTGCCTCGACTAAAAATATTTTCATTGTGATTAATGTTGTAGTTATGTGTAT
Organism: uncultured Ruminococcus sp.; assembly: GCA_964634795.1. Taxonomy (GTDB): domain Bacteria; phylum Bacillota; class Clostridia; order Oscillospirales; family CAG-272; genus UMGS1696. The sequence goes on from CAZWLL010000016.1 coordinate 1,609, forward strand.
CGGCAAGTTAAAATATATAGCACAGTATACAAATCGTAATAGAAACAGAGCTTGACTGTCATGTTATGTTTTCCAAAACCGTATGTTCGGCGTCGGAATACACATTCAGTCAAGCTCTTATTTATTCTTGTTTATAATGTTATAAACATTACTGTTCAGTTTTCGTTCCACAGAACGATGCTGTTTGTCTTTCTTGTTTGAGCGAGGTCGATAATTCTCTGGTTGGATGATCCTCTGAAGCGTAAAGATATGTTTTTCTTCGCCTCGACAAACCGTCCGTCGACAAGTACGTCTATCAGAGAAAGAAGTTCATTTGTCACCTCACAGCAGGGATAACATCCTTCCGTCGTCAGTTCCTCATATGTGAAGCCCGAATATGCCCAAACCGTCTTACTCGGATATCTTTCTCGGACACTTTTTACGAATGGCAGAAGCACGCGCTGATTAGACGGTTCAAACGGCTCGCCGCCTAAAAGTGTCAGCCCATTTATGTAATTCGGTGCGAGCAGCCTGCAGATATATTCCGCTGTCTCATCGGTAAACTTTTTACCGTAGTCGAAATCCCATGTCTGCGGCTGAAAGCAATGCTCACAATGATTGGTGCATCCCGATACAAACAAGCTTATGCGCACTCCGATTCCGTTTGCTATATCACAGTTTTTAATTTCTCCGTAGTTCATCTTAAAACCAGCTTATTATAAATGGAGTACCCTGTCCTTTATTTCCTGTGTTCTGCCTTGGTTCCAGAACTGTGTTCCTATGTAGCCGCAGGTACGTCTCGCGACATTCATTTTATTCTGATCGCGGTTTCCGCAATTCGGGCATTCCCAAACAAGCTTTTCTCCGTCCTCGACAATTTTAATTTCACCGTCGTAGCCGCATACCTGACAGTAATCGCTCTTAGTATTCAACTCCGCATAAATAATATTGTCGTATATAAATTTCATCACCTGCAGTACCGCTTCGATATTGTTCTGCATGTTGGGAACTTCGACATAGCTTATCGCGCCGCCGGGAGAGAGGTGCTGGAACTGAGCTTCGAACTTAAGCTTTGTAAACGCGTCGATATTCTCACGAACATTAACATGGTAGCTGTTTGTAATGTAGCCTTTGTCTGTAATTCCCTCAATAATTCCGAATCTCTTCTGCAGGCACTTTGCGAATTTATATGTTGTGGATTCAAGCGGTGTGCCGTAAAGCGAGAAATCGATGTTATGCTCCTTCTTCCATTCACGGCATGCTGCATTCATTTTTTCCATAATGCTGAGTGCGAACGGTGTGGCTGTCGGGTCCGTATGACTCTTGCCCGTCATATATTTTACGCATTCGTAAAGTCCCGCATAACCGAGCGATATTGTCGAATATCCTCCGTAAAGAAGCTTATCAATAGGTTCGCCTTTCTGAAGTCTCGCGCAGGCACCGTACTGCCAAAGAATAGGTGCGGCATCTGATAATGTGCCCTTCAGGCGATTGTGTCTGCACATAAGAGCGCGATGGCACAATTCAAGACGTTCATCGAATATCTGCCAGAACTTTTCGATATCTCCGCCGGATGACAGTGCTATATCGGGAAGATTTAATGTAACAACACCCTGGTTGAATCTTCCGTAATACTTTGGCTGATTCGTTTCGGGATCAACATACGGAGTCAGGAACGAACGGCATCCCATACATGTGTAGCAATGACCGTTGCCGTTTTTATCTACCTTCAGCTCAAGCATTTTCTTCTCTGAAATGTAATCGGGAACCATACGCTTAGCCGTACATTTTGCCGCTAATTTCGTCAGATAATAATACTTTGAGTCATCATGAATATTATCCTCTTCAAGCACGTAAATCAGCTTCGGGAATGCCGGTGTGACCCAAACACCCTTCTCGTTCTTAACGCCCTGATATCTCTGGACAAGTACCTCTTCGATAATTATCGCGAGGTCTTTCTTTTCCTGCTCGTTTTTCGCTTCACCGAGGTACATGAACACCGTAACAAACGGAGCCTGACCGTTTGTTGTAAGAAGAGTCACTACCTGATATTGGATAGTCTGTACTCCTTTTCGTACCTCTACACGAAGGCGTCTTTCAACGATTGTGTTGATTTCTTCCTCGCTCAGCTCTCTGCCTATTAAGCGGTTTTCCTCGATTACATCGTTGCGGATTTTCTTACGTGATACATCGACAAACGGAGCAAGATGCGTAAGCGAGATAGATTGTCCGCCGTATTGGTTGGATGCAACCTGAGCTATAATCTGTGTAGCTATATTGCAGGCCGTTGAAAAGCTGTGAGGTCTTTCTATCATGGTTCCGGTAATTACGGTTCCGTTCTGAAGCATATCCTCAAGGTTTACAAGGTCACAGTTGTGCATATGCTGAGCATAATAATCCGTATCATGGAAGTGGATAATACCCTCGTTGTGCGCTTCTACGATATCCTTCGGGAGCAGTATGCGGTTCGTTATGTCACGTGATACCTCACCCGCCATATAGTCACGCTGAGTAGAGTTGATAACGGGGTTTTTATTCGAGTTTTCCTGCTTTGCCTCCTCGTTGTTGCACTCTATAAGAGAAAGTATCTTGTCATCGGTTGTATTCGACTGTCTGATAAGATTTCTCGTATATCTGTATGTTATGTATGCCTTCGCAACTTCAAACGCACCGTGAGCCATAATCTGATGCTCAACCATATCCTGTACTTCTTCGACAGCGGGGCTTCTTCCGAGCTGTTCACATGACAGAACAACGCTTTCGGCTATACGCTTTATCTGAACAGCGGTCATACGACAGCTTTCGTCAACATTTAGATTTGCTTTGCTTACAGCCGAGATGATTTTTGTTATATCAAACTCAGCTTCCGAACCGTTTCTTTTAATTATTTTCATTCGGCTGCACTGCCTTTCTCCTGTTTTATATAACAGGTGATATCTTTATTTTTTAAACTCATTATAATATTTCCGCACACATAAGAATACAATATATTGTGTTAACCTCCAAATGTTTCAACACAATATATTGTATGATTGCGGTACTTATTATAGCACATATAGTTGTTCATGTCAATACGGCACCGAAAAATTAAATTTGCGAAATTTTACGTACCCGCCGAGGCGTACAAAATTAAGCCTCATGACATTATAAAATCAAACACGAACTACCGAAAAATGCTTTATTTCCGTATTTATCACGTATAAAATGTTTAATACCGATATAAAAAATTATCGCTTTTCGAGAATAACGGACATGGCTTCATCCGCAAGACAAGATGTATTTTTCATGTTTCCGCCGTCATCCGCAAAAATTCTGTCGGAAATTTTATCTTTTCTGAACCAGATTAACTGACGCTTCGCATAGTGACGCGTCGCAATTTTTATATCCTCGACAACATCGTCAATTTTCTTTTCCCCGTTAAAGTACGGCAGGAATTCCTTGTACCCTATTGCCTGAAATGCGGTCCTGCTGATTTTTCTGTCCGTGCAAAGCAAGCTGCGCGCTTCCCTCTCCAAGCCTTCTTCCATCATAATATCAACACGGCGGTTTATCCTGTCATACAAAAGCTGGCGATCCGAAAAATCTATGATAAAAGCACAGTCGTTGAACTTCTTTTCACCGGAAAGCTGTTCTCTGTCTGTTTCGGTTTTGGTTTTTCCCGTGGTTTCGTATACCTCGATGGCGCGTACTACCCTTTTCACATTGTTCGGATGTATAGCGTCGGCACTTTCGGGATCTATTGCCCGAAGCTTTTCATGCAGCGCTTCGTTTCCGTTGATTCTCGCGTACTCGTACAGTTCCTCACGCAGCACATCATCCTGCTTTCCTTCGGTAAACGATACTATTCTCATAACGGCATCGTGGTACATTCCCGTTCCGCCGCACAATATCGGTACTTTTCCGCGTGATGCAATATCTTTTATAGCATCCGAAGCGAGAGCGGCGTAATCTGCCGCCGAAAACTCCTCTTCGGGCTCTATAATACTCAAAAGATGATGTTTTATACCGTTTTGTTCGCTCTCGGTCGGTGTAGCCGTACCGATATTCATCTCTTTGTACAGCTGCATTGAGTCGCAGGAAATTATCTCTCCGTCAAGACGCGCGGCAAGCTCTATCGCAAGTGATGTTTTTCCCGAGGCGGTAGGGCCTAATACTGATATGGTATTTATCATTTCGTTCATTTTATCGAATAAACATCGCATCTCCGAAGCTGAAGAAACGATAATTTTCCTCAACGGCGGTTTTATATGCATTCATGATTATTTCTCGGCTGGAAAAAGCGGAAACAAGCATAAGCAGTGTGCTCTCGGGTAAATGGAAATTGGTTATGAGCGCATCTACCGCTTTAAATCTGTAACCGGGATATATGAATATTCCCGTATCGGTATCAACGGGATGAATAATACCGCTGTCATCCGCCGCGGATTCAAGAACACGGCATGATGTTGTTCCTACCGAAATAATTCTTCCTCCGTCAGCTTTGCGTTTGTTGATTATTTCCGCGGCTTCCTCTGTTACTCGAATATATTCCGAATGCATTTCATGATCGGCTATTTTATCTTCTTTAACCGGACGGAATGTACCGAGGCCTACATGAAGAAGTACGGGAACGATTGCACATCCCTTTCCTTTGATTTTTTCGAGCAGCTCCGGTGTGAAATGCAGGCCTGCTGTAGGCGCGGCAGCGGAACCGGGAACCTTTGAATAAACCGTTTGATATCTCTCTGCGTCCTCGAGCTTTTCTTTGATATACGGAGGAAGCGGCATTGTTCCGAGCAAGTCGAGTGCGGCAAATACATTATCTGCCTCTTTTTTTACATTAAACTTGACGATTCGGCATCCTCCCTCACCCACATCAAGAATCTTCGCCTCCATGATTCCGTCTCCGAAATCGATTATATCTCCGGGCTTTGCTCTTTTTCCGGGACCTGCGAGTGTTTCCCATATATCATTTTCACGCTGTTTTAAAAGAAGAAGCTCAACCGGTCCGCTTGAATCGGTTTCCACTGTTCTTCCGAGATCATTGTCATAACGATACTTTCTGTGTCCGATTATTCTCGCGGGTATAACACGTGTATCATTTACAACAAGCACATCCTCGGGATTTATATAATCGATGATATTTCTAAAGATTCTATGTTCTATCGCGCCGCTCTTTTTATCGAGAATCATAAGTTTTGATGCATCGCGCGGTTCAATAGGGGTCTGAGCAATCATTGATTTCGGAAGATCATAATAAAAATCCGAAAGCCTCAGCTCGGTTTCCGGTAATTCGTTTTTTATCATCATATCACCGTCTTTCTTCGTTTACGTAATCATTTCAAACAAAACGCCATATTATTATATTACAACAGCGAGGAAAATTCAACCGCTTTTTCATATGGCATCTAAATTTAACAATTATTTTATTAAAGCGCAGCTCAAATCAGATGCTGTCTTGACAATCCATCCCGTATGTGATATTATTTTTTCGGTTCGATATTATCTCAAATAATTAAGGAGGCAGGCAATGCTTATACCGGGTCTTGTTTCAGTTACGTTCCGAGCTCTTGACAGAGCAACGATAGCGTCCCTCATGCGCAAGTCGGAGCTTAAAGCAATCGAATGGGGAGGAGACATACATATTCCCGTTAAGGAAGCTCCGAGTGAAAGCGACACAGTAATACTCAATGACTCAATCGTCGATGCATTGCGTCTCTCCGCCGACAGCAGCTTCTATATTGCTTCATTCGGCTCGTATTTCAGATGTGAAAAGGATGACAATATAAACAGTGCGGTTGCGGTGTCGTTGAAAGCTCCGAATATAAGAGTATGGGCGGGAACACGTGCGTCAGCCGATGCAGACGAACAATACCGCAAAACCGTTGTTCAATCCATACAGCGTCTGTGTGATAAAATGAAAGTGTACGACATAACGGTATCAACCGAATTTCACGGCGGAACACTCACAGACAGCACTGACAGTGCATTAAGGCTTATCAATGATGTTGAAAGAGAAAACTTCCGCACATACTGGCAGCCTAACCAATTCAAAGATGACGTATATAATATACATGCGCTGAAATCCGTCCTGCCGTATTTATCGAACGTACACGTTTTCACATGGGATTCGTCTCATCGATATCCTCTTGTGTACGGCGAGAGCATATGGAAAAAATATATCGACATAATTTCCGAATGCGCAAGTGACTGTCACCTTCTGCTTGAATTTGTAAAGGATGACTCAATCGAACAATTCTACAGAGATGCCGAAACACTGAAAAAGTGGATAGAATAAAAATTTGATTTAAATTTATATATTACCGAATTAACCGGAGGGAAAAATTATGGCAAATATTTTCGTAAACTGGTCTGACAGAATCGGTGCTGTCAAACCTATGCATGGTGTAGGACAGCCGCCGTTTGCGGGAATGGATTTTTCAATGTTTCATTACCTCACCGAAGCCGGAATACCGTTTTCGCGTTTGCATGACGTCGGCGGTATGTTCGGCAGCGGTGTGCTTGTTGACATTCCGAATCTGTTCCGCAATTTCTCCGCAGATCCCGCCGATCCCGCATCATACGATTTCGCCTTCACGGATCAACTGCTCATCGCGCTGAATAAAGCAGGTGTAGAGCCGTTTTTCCGTCTCGGTGTATCAATAGAAAACTACATCAGCATTAAACAGTACCGTTTGATGCCGCCGTCAGATCCGTATAAATGGGCGAGAATCTGCGAGGGTATTATCCGCCACTATAATGAAGGATGGGCGGATGGCTATCATATGGGCATTCGTTACTGGGAGATTTGGAATGAACCCGACAATTCACCCGAACTTTCGGAGAATCAAATGTGGTGGGGAACCGAGGAAGAGTTTTTCCGTCTCTACGATGTAACCGCCAAGCATCTGAAGGCATGCTTCCCCGAATTGAAAATCGGCGGATTCGCAAGCTGCGGCTTTTACGGAATTCTCGAGAAGGAATCAAGTCCCGATGCCGCATGCTCCCCTCGCACGCAGTATTTTCTCGACTTCTTTGAAGATTTCCTTGCGTACATCCGCGAACACGGCTCTCCGATGGACTTTTTCTCATGGCACAGCTACGGCAGCATCAGCGACACCATGCAGTACGCCGCTTATGCTCGGAAAAGATTAGATGAAGCCGGATACGCGAATGTAGAGCACACCTGCAACGAGTGGAACTGTGAGCCTAATCAGCGCGGTACTCTCCGCCATGCGGCAAATACTGCGGGAATGATTATAGCAATGCAGAATTCCTCACTCGACAGCGCAATGTTTTACGATGCGCGGTACGGAACCTCAATCTACGGCGGTCTGTTTAATCCGATGACACGTCAGCCGCTTCCTACTTATTATGCATTTATGGCATTTAATGAGCTTTACAAGCGCAAGAACGCCGTACGTGCGGAATGCACCGCCGACAATGAATGTTATGTTTGTGCGGCAGTCGATGAAGAAGGTTCGGGTGCTGTAATGCTTGCCAACCCGACTGATACAGAACAGCCGCTGACTGTAAACCTCGGTGAGAAAAAGGTTTGCTCCGTCAAAATCATCACAGAAGGACACATCTGGGAAGATACCGTACTGCCGAATGTAATAGACGCATACACAACACTGCTGATTCTTGCGAAATAACTTTCATAAGGTAGAAAATCGGATTGTCGCACCGACACGATAAAATAATTTCAAAAAAGTATTGACAAGTATTCACAGTTATGATATAATTCAAAAAAATTCAATAAAGGATTACAACAATGCTTAATTTCGCTGACACATACTATTATTATTACTATTACCGCAGATAAAAGGTAATAGTGATTTGTGATGCGAAAATATAATTTTACCGCACAGAATCACACTCTGTGCGGTTTTTTTATACTCAGAGCCGAAAATAAAAATTAATCCGATATATAAAAACGGCAGGTGGTTCGTATACATTATTTTTATTTGCGTATCTCCCCACGACAATCTTTAAATTTATAAAAACAGCTGCGATGCAGCGGATGGGATGTAAAAAATGTTTATTAAAATTCTCTTTCTGGTTGTATTCTTCGCAATCATGATAACAGTCGGCTTTATATGCAAAAAGAAAAACGACAGTGTCCACAGCTTTGTTTTAGGCGGACGCAATGTCGGCCCGTGGCTCACGGCTTTTGCTTACGGAACCTCATACTTTTCAGCGGTTATATTCATAGGCTACGCAGGTCAATTCGGTTGGAAATACGGAATATCTTCAACGTGGATAGGCATAGGAAACGCGCTCATCGGTTCTCTTCTCGCATGGGTCATACTCGGCAGAAGAACAAGACTCATGACTCAACATCTTTCTTCCTCCACTATGCCGGAATTTTTCTCCAGAAGATTCGAATCTCCTTCGATGAAAATAGCCGCATCGGCTATCGTCTTTATATTTTTGATTCCGTATACGGCATCACTTTATAACGGTCTTTCACGTCTATTCGAATCCGCGTTTCATATAGACTATATGTGGTGCGTAATTATTATGAGCGTATTTACCGGTATATACGTTATTGCCGGAGGATATATGGCAACAGCGGTTAATGATTTTATTCAGGGAATAATTATGCTCGTAGGCATAGTTATCGTAATCGCCGCGGTTCTTATGCAAAACGGCGGATTCAGCGAGGCTCTCAGTTCACTCTCTCAGATTACGGCTGAAAGCAATCCTTCTTTAAACGGTGCATTCACTTCATTTTTCGGACCCGAACCTCTCGCGCTTTTCGGAGTTGTCATACTCACATCTCTCGGCACATGGGGTCTTCCTCAAATGGTAGGCAAATTCTACGCCATAAAGAGCGAATCCGCTGTTTCGAAGGGTACTCTTATTTCGACCCTGTTTGCTTTTATTGTCGCAGGCGGATGCTACTTCATGGGCGGATTCGGACGTCTGTACTCCGATAAAATATCTTTTGCGGACTCCGGAACACCGATTTACGACAGTATAATACCCGCAATGCTCGAGACCTTACCCGATGTAATAGTCGCTGTCGTTATTATGCTCGTTCTGTCCGCGTCAATGTCTACCTTATCATCATTGGTTCTTACGTCATCGTCAACTCTCACACTTGATATGATAGTTCCTGTCAGTGAAAAACGCGGCAAAAAGCTCGAACAGAACACACAGATGAAACTTATAAGAATACTCATTGTATTCTTCATCGCAGTATCAGCCGCTATTGCGATAATACAAATGAAATCCAATGTAACATTCATCGCACAGCTTATGGGTATTTCATGGGGTGCACTTGCGGGAGCATTCCTCGCTCCGTTCATGTACAGTCTGTATTTCAAATGGGTTACAAAAGCCTCTGTATGGTGCAGCTTCATATGCGGTGTGGGTATTATGATTGCAAACATGATATGCACATTCACCGGAAACGTATTTATCACATCCTTCTTCTCGTCTCCCATTAACGCGGGTGTTCTCGCAATGGTCTTCGGATTGATTGTTGTACCCGTTGTCAGTCTCTTTACGAAAAAGCTTGAGAAAAAGAAAGTTGATGACATGTTTACATGCTACGATAAAACAATTGTCGTACACGCGACAACCTCGTTAAACGAAAAATAACTTAAATAAATGAAATGTGCTCTATGCCGCAAGATTGACATAGAGCACATTTTTTATTTCGTTCTTGATTTTTTCTTTTTGACGATTATGATTATAACACATGCCGCAGCTGCAGCCGCCGCACATGATACCGATATAATTACAGCCGCAACATGCGATGATGCTTCTCCTTCGACAATGATAAACGATGAGTTATTATCCGTTTCGAACACAATATATGACCCATCGGACGTGAAGCTTGTCTCCTCGGCAGCTCCGTCTTTTATCACATACAGCTTTCCCGAGTTTCCGTGTTTCATTCGCACCGTAAGCACAGCGTCACAATCGCTCACGGAAATTTTGTAAGCCTTGTACTCACTGTCGCCGACTTCTATTCCGAGAGCATTTATATCGGGTGTCCATTCCGTTACGGTTAATTTCTGCTCCGAATAAAACTCTCCTTCTACGAGAAACATAGGTACATCTTCCCCCGTTGAAATTGTTGTCAGGGGAGAACAATATTTTCCTTCCACGGTAAGATTGGAATAAACCGCATCTCTGTCAAAGCTGTCCCAAACCCAGTACATACCGTCTTTATTTTCAACCGACGGCAATTCATCGACACTGCCTCCGAACGGTACGCTGATTTCCGCTATTACATCTCCGTCTTTTACAAACTTCACCGTGGTTTCCGAAAACATTTCCGCCGAATCTGTTTTCGCAAGAAGCTCTTCGTACGTTATCGGTTCGGCTTGTCCCGCATAGCTTATTCCGTCGATACCGCCGTAATCGGTATTGTCAAGGTAATAATTCTCCGTTATTTCACCGTCACTGTCACCGACAATCGCTCCCACCCTCTCCGAGGATTTATCTATATCGATCATTGCATATGAGGAATTTACGGTGTTTCCGTACCCCGCTATGCCGCCTATGTAGTTTTTACCGCTGAGATTAACGCGTGCCATGCAATTGCTTATTTTTCCGGCCGAATATCCCGCTATGCCTCCGATATAATCACCGTCCGTGCTCTCAACACTGCCGCCGTATGTCGAATTCTTAACATATCCGTAATCCATGTTTCCGACTATACCGCCGCCGTTATTATTTTTTACCTCAATTTCGGAATAGCATTCACATTCGGAAACAACCGCATAAATCAGATGCTTTGCGCTTTTGGTAAGTATTCCCGAAAGATTAAGATCATCCTCAAGGTCAATCGCTACCTCAATAGATATATTTCCGACAATACCGCCCGCATTGTAGTCACTCTCAATTCTGCCTCTGTTAACAGAGCCTGTTATGACACCTGAGGAATATTTTTCATCGTCATCCGATATATCATCCTTATATATTTCGGGGTCCGTACTCACATCGCTGACCGAATCCGCAAGATCAATAAGCGTACCGAATGTTTTAAATATCTGATCGGATAATAGTCTTAAATCGTTTATAAGTATATCCGATGAAACGGTATCGACAAGCACATTTACGGAATCGGAAAGTGATTTAAGCGATGAGAATAAATCATCCTGTGCAGATGTAAAATTATCATCCAATTTAATGAATTCAACCGGTTTCTTTTCGGCAAACTCCGCAATAAGGTCACTTGCGGCATCGGATGCTCGATTCAGTGATGATGCTGCCTTCGTCATTGAATCTGCCGCCTCCGACATTTTTCCGAACGCCGATGAAATATACGACAAAGCAGTATCGGTATATTCTTTTCCTTCATTCAATGTATCGATTGAATCAGATACATTACCGAACGCGCTCGCCATATCGCTCATTGCAAGACCGAACTCATCAAGTGCTACGCTTAATTCACGTATGTCTGTTTCCGCCATAACATCTCCTATACCGGCGGAAATGTCGGAAATATCATTTCCTAATGAGGATAAATCATCGGAAATATAAGGTACACTGTACTTTAAATCCTCAAGCATGCTTTGCATACCCTCGGTAAGATATGTAAATGAGTATATTACTTCATACAGTGACTCGGCAGTGTACTTAACCTCCTGCGCATAATACTCAAGTGCCGACTGAAGTATGCTGAAATCATCACTCCTCAATGCCTCCGCAAACGCATCGGCAATATCATACATAGCTCCGCTTAAGCTGTCAAGGCAGTCGTTAAGTTCGGATAATGACGAATGCATTGAAGAAAGAAAGCTGTCGTAATAATATGTCCCGTCATCATATAAGCTGTCGACAAGCGCGGTGATATCTCTATCCGCGGCGGAAATTGAATAACTCAGTTCACTGAAGGCATTCGCAAGGTTCTGCATTGCATCATACATCGCATCTGCATCTCCGATTGAACGCTCAAGTGCCTCAAATCCCGAGAAAACCTTCTGCAGTGATTCCTCCGCGTCTCTGAGACCGTCGGATAATATGCCTGCGGCATCCGACATACAGTCATACGCAGGCTTTATACCGTCATCCACAGATAATTTCAAGTCATCCGAAAAAGCTTTTATGTCTTCCATAGCGTATTCGAAATCATTAAAAAACAATGACAGCTCATCCGTAACCTTTTCCGTTCCGCTTATGAAATCGGATACTCTGACACTGATTTCGTTCAGTGTGTCCACATTACCGTTTATAAAATCTTTTGTTGATGATACAAGACTGTCAAGTGAATCCTCGGCTGCGTTCAGCTGTTCTATACTGTCGTTAAAGTTGTCCGATATTGCAGCCGATTGTACAGACACATCGTCAAGCAAGTTATCGGTCATGCTCTGCAGCGAATCAAGTTCATCTCGAAGCGAATCAAGCGCGTCCCCCGACACTACCCATGCGGTATACGGCTCCATTTCACCGGCTATTCCGCCTGTATTTCTTCTTCCGTAAACTACTCCCGTATTAGTGCAGCTTTTTATGCTTCCGCTATGACGTCCTGCTATACCGCCTATATTATATCCTATGTGAATATAACCTACAGTACCGTTATTGGTACAGCCGCGAATTATACCTGACGAATAGCCTGCCGCACCACCGATATCCTTTACGGTATCACTGATTTCGGTAACATCCGACACGGATTTCGCATCGAGTACACTTCCTATTACGGATGACGCCGAAAACTCTATCGGTATTGTATTAACGTCTGAATTGTTTACAGATGTAAAGATATTGCCTGCGTTTTCACCGGCTATTCCGCCGACTTTTGTTTTTCCCGTCACGCTGCCCGATACTGAGCAATCTGTTATTATTCCGTTTACGTCATTATATCCGACTATTCCGCCGACTTTGCTCTCCCCCGACACAGTTCCGCTGAATGTACACGATAATATGCTTCCGCTGTTATACCCTGTTATACCGCCTATGTTTTCTTTAATACCGTCGGGCGTGACACTGCCGGAAACATTCAAATTCTTGATTTGTCCTCCGCGTCCTATTCTGCGGAAAAGTCCTAAGCTTGAGCCGCTGCAATCGATTTTCAAATTTGTGATTGTATGGTTTTGACCGTTGAATGTTCCGCTGAATACCGGAATACTTCTGTATTCCGTACCTTCAAGATCTATATCGTTTTCAAGTATAACGGTTTTTCCGTACGACCATGTATCAAGCGTGCAATTTTCCGATAATTCCACAAGGTCGGATGCATCCTTTATATGTATTACACTGTCATCGTCTGCCAGCACTAAACATGGACAAATCAATGTTGATACGAATATTAAAGCAAGCAAACATGATACGATTTTCTTCATTTATCTTCATCCTTATTGTCATTTAATTTCATATTGATTTTAAATGTTGTTTTGGCGTTAATTTTATCGGTTAAGTATATCAACTGCGGCAAAGCCGTTAAAACAAGTATTACCGAAATCAATGCTCCTCTGCCGAGCGCCAGACCTATTGAGCTTATATATACCTCAGTTGATCTGTATGCTATCAAAAATCCCGCAGTTGTCATAATCGAGCCTGACGTGAATATTGTAGCAAAGCTCTGTTTAACAGCCTCCGCCGCGGCTTCCTTTTTCGTCATTGTCTCACGTAAGGCATTATATCTGCTCATCATTACTATCGCGTAGTCGATTGTCGCTCCCATTTGGATTGCCGATACGATTAAATATGCCATGAAGCTGATTTTCGTATCCGTAATAAACGGGAACGAAAAGTTTATCCATATACTGCCCTGGATTACGAACACAAGAAGCAATGCTCCGGTAACGGAATTGAATGTGAAGAGCAATATAATATAAACGAAAATAATGGACAAAGCGCTTACAAGAGTATTGTCGCTGCTGAATGATTCGTTTAAATCACGAGCGCTTGTTATATCTCCTATCACAAGCGTCTCCTCTCCCTCGTAATAACCGTCTGTAATTTCATGTATCTTTGAGACAAGTGCAACACTTTCCTCTCCCTCGACAGGTACATTGGCGGTAAATACAAGTCTGCTCCAGTTTTCTCCGCGAAGCTGCAGCAGTGCCTTTTCCAAGGTTCCTCGCAGTTCGTCAACCATGTCAGCCTTGTCTCCCGATAAGGTAACAACTCCCTCATCAATCATATCAAACAAATAAAGGAACATATCAACAACGGGAACCTTATATTCGGCGGCATCATTAAAAATCGGGGTGTAGTCCTTGTTTGAGATACCATATGCCTGATATATCAGTGTTGCTTCCTCAACATCAACATCCACAAGCTCGGCAAACATTCGAGGAGTGTATAAGTCGGTTAGTGTGTATCCGTCCTCCACTTCCGTATTTGCGAGACCTGTAGCGGATGTGACATTGTCAAGAGCGAGGACTTCATTCAATATCTTCTTTTCATTTTCATAACTTCCGCGAGGTACAAGAACGGCTATTGCAGTTTCATCGGAAAATGTACCGTTGATTTTTTCGTCAATAATATCCCTCTCGGATTTAACAATCGGAGTTACGGAATCCTCGGCAAACGCGTATTCGCATTTCCCAGAAAAATATATCGCTATCGGAATCAATATCAGAAAAATAGCGGAAAACAAAAACTTATGCTTTACAAGGAAATTACCCCACGGTTTCAAAGAAGGCACCAATGAACGGTGGGTTGTTTTCTCAAGAGGTTTATGGAACAGCACTATCAAGGCCGGCATAAGCAGGAATATGGTAATTAAGCTGAATATTATTCCTTTGATAAGTACAATACCGAGGTCATAGCCGAGTCTGAACTGCATGAATGTAAGTGCAACGAGACCCGATATTGTAGTCAGGCTTGATGACGAAATTTCTATAATCGCCTTTGAGAGCGCTATGGTTATGGCTTTTTTGGTTTCACCGTAATTACCGTATTCTTCCTGATAACGGTGACACAGTATTATTGCGTAGTCTATAGATAACGCCAGCTGTAAGATGATGGCGACGGAATTGGTAATCGATGATATTTCACCGAGCAGGTAGTTTGTTCCCATGTTAAGCAGTGCGGACACTCCGAAGCATATCATGCATACAGCCACTTCGAAATAGCTGACCGACGTAAACGCCATTACCAACACTATTACTATAAGCGCTATAGCGATAATTCCGCCCATTTCACCTGCAATCTGAGTTGTGACATCATATCCGATTGTCGTAGAAATATAAGTATCGTAATCCGCCAACATGTCTTTCATTGTCTGAAGTGCTTCCTCAGCCTCGGAATCTGTCTCCGAGCAATCGAGCGAAATAGAAAACAGTGCCGCAGAAGACGAGTAATGAGCGGTTGTGTCATCAAATGTTACTCTGAATACATGCTCTACGTTTTCAAGCTCTTCTTCGATTTTATATGCGGTATCGAGAGTAACATTCGAAACCATGACTCGTATTGACGCAAATGTTTCGAATTCATCCTCCATTACAGTCAAACCGCGTCTTGTTTCCACATCGGACGGTAAAAAAGCCGTTATATCGCTGTTAACCTGAACCTTACTGATTCCGAGTGCGGAAAAAATAATCATCGCGGCAAACAGGATATACACAACTACCCTGCCGCGAACTATAGCTGAAGCGATTAGCTCCATTACATTTTTATTTGATTGTTTTTTATCTTCCACAAAGCCCTCCGGCAGATAATTAATCTTGACAAATGTTGAAAAACAAACTATACTTATTATACGAATTTAACATTCGGACGTCAAGATACAATGTCAACCTTCGTGTTCAAATTTCAACACAATCTGTTGATATGTTCAACTTCACAGGAGCTTTAATGGATACAAAAAATCTCGAAAACCGAAGTGTCAGAAATACAAAAAAAAGGCTGAATCAAAGCTTGATACAGCTAATGGAGAAAAAACAAATCACTCAAATTACGGTAAAAGAGCTTACCGAGCTTGCGGACGTAAACCGCGGCACTTTTTATTTTCATTATAACGATATATATGACATGATAAATAAAACGGAAGAAGAATTTTTCACCGTTTTCGAAGCTTTGTTCGATAGATGTCCGACAAACAAGGAATATTCTTCCGCACTCACAAAGAATTATCTGGAAGCCATATTCACATTTGTTTACGAAAACCGCGACTTCTGCAAAATCATGCTCGGTCCCAACGGAGATATGGCGTTTGTCGAAAAGATGAAGGAATTCGTATACAACAAATGCTGCGGATATTGGAATCTTCTGAATCCACAGCTTGAAAAAAACAAATACAATAACTTCAATACGTTTATCATAAACGGATGTATCGGTATAATGTCCGGATGGCTTAACGGAAACACAAAAGAATCACCGAAAGAAATAGCAGACACCGCCGCGAAAATCGTTTCTTCATGCATAAAAGCATATATCGTAAAATGATTTCATCGCCATTTTGCCGTTTACGCAAAAAAAGAAGGTATCCGACTAAGATACCTTCTCAACAGGGGCACTAAGACTCGAACTCAGGACACGTGGTTTTGGAGACCACTGCTCTACCAACTGAGCTATACCCCTGTGCAACATCATAATTATATCATATTATGCTGACTTTTGTCAATACTTTTTTCAAAAAAATTTATACTCGGAGGAATTAATTCATGCCGCTTCAAATAATAAGAAATGACATCACCGAAATGAAGGTTGACGCAATCGTCAACGCCGCCAATGAATCACTTTTAGGAGGCGGCGGTGTGGACGGGTGCATACATCGTGCCGCAGGTCCGCAGCTGCTTGAAGAATGCAGAAAGCTCGGAGGATGCAAAACAGGACACGCAAAAATCACATCGGGATGCAGACTTCCGTGCAAATATATTATACATGCCGTGGGTCCGCAGTGGATTGACGGAGGACACGGAGAGCATGAATTGCTTGTATCATGTTATAAAAACTCACTTGAGCTGGCTGCGGAGCATGGCTGTGAGTCGATTGCTTTTCCGCTTATTTCATCGGGAATTTACGGATATCCGAAGGATTTGGCACTGAAAACCGCAATTGACACAATAGGTGACTTTCTTCTTGAAAACGATATGACCGTATATATTGTTATCTTCGACAAAAAAGCGTTTCAAATCGGAAGCAAGCTGTTTTCAGATATTTCTTCTTACATAGATGACAAATATGTGCATGAACACACCGATGCTCCCGCAGAACGTCTGAGGAGAATAAAAACACGCCGTACAAAAAGCACTGAAAAACGTGAATTGCCCGATGAAGGCTCGGTTGGTATGCCGCTCTTTCAAGTGCCTTTGAATGAGGCTTTGTCCCTTGATGACGCACTGAATCAAATTGATGAAAGCTTTTCCGAAATGCTTCTCAGGAAAATTGACGAAAAAGGTATAACCGATGCCCAATGTTACAAAAAAGCAAATATCGACAGAAAGCTTTTCTCAAAAATCCGTTCCGACAAATACTATAAACCATCCAAACAGACTGTAATTGCGTTTGCTGTCGCGCTGGAGCTGCCGCTGTCCGAAATGAAGGATATGTTAATGAAAGCAGGCTTCGCTCTCTCGCACTCGAGTAAATTCGATATTATAGTAGAATATTTTGTCGAGCACGGAAACTACAACATATATGAAATCAATGAGGCATTGTTCGCTTTTGATCAGAACCTCATCGGAGCATGATGCTTATTAGAGCATAAAAAGCTAAATTTATCATAATTAATTTGTCGCCTGCCATGCGACCACAGCAACGTGAAAACAATATATAATATGACCGTAAGCTGAATAAACCAAACGACCATATTATATAAGAAACACGGAGGACTTAATTATGAGAAAAAATTTAACCGAAATCGTATTCATACTCGACCGCAGCGGTTCTATGAGCGGACTTGAAGAGGACACCATCGGCGGCTTTAACTCCATGATTGAAAAACAGAAGAAGGAAGCGGGAGAAGCATTAATTTCAACCGTTCTTTTCGACAGCACAAGTGAGGTTATCCATGACCGCGTACCGATCGGCGAAATCAAGCCTATGACCGATAAAGAGTATTTTGTACGCGGCAGTACTGCTCTTCTCGATGCAATCGGCGGTGCTGTTCATCACATCGGAAACGTACACAAATACGCGAGAGAGGAAGATATTCCCGAGCATACACTGTTCGTAATCACCACCGACGGAATGGAAAACTCAAGCCGTATTTATGACAGTGATAAAGTCAAAAAGATGATAAAACGTCAGAAGGAAAAATACGGATGGGAATTTCTCTTTCTCGGTGCAAATATAGATGCAATCGAAACCGCAAAAAATTTCGGAATCGATGCGGACAAAGCTGTAAATTACAATTCTGACAGCAAAGGAACTCAAATCAATTATGAGGTTTTAAGCGAAGCTCTCTCTTGCGTTCGCTGTAATATACCGCTTGAAGCTGATTGGAAAAAACGTATTGACGATGATTATTCGTCACGTAAATAAATAATATAACTTAAAAATACAAATTGCAGCTGCGGCATATACATTTATACCGCAGCTGCAATTTTTCTCTGTTTGTTTTACCTATATTATGTTTCAGTATGAATTTACGGAAGAGTTTTACCCGACGCACGGTACAGCTCATACCACTCATCGTGAGTGATGGTAATATCCGCCGCACTGCTGATAGTTTTGATTCTTTCGGGATTTACGGTGCCTATAATAGGCTGCATTTTCGCGGGATGGCGAAGAATCCATGCAATAGCCATACCTGTGGAATTCGTGCCGTACTTTTCACCTATTTCATCAAGCTTTTTGTTGAGCTCGGAGTAATTCGGATTGCCTATAAATGTACCGCCGAAGAAGCCGAACTGGAAAGGCGACCACGGCTGAATTGTAATATCTTTAAGTCTGCAGTAATCCAGTACCATACCGTCACGATTGATTGCGGCATCTTTTTCCATGTTGACATTCAGTCCGCAGTCAATCATTGTTGTATTTGTTATACTGAATTGAAGCTGATCCACAAGAATACGTCTCTCAGGCTCCAAATACTTATTCAATAATTCTATCTGGTAAGGATTATGATTGGATACACCGAAGTTTCTAACTTTACCGCTGTCATAGAGTATATTGAATGCCTCAGCTACCTTTTCAGGCTCGCAAAGGGTATCCGGACGATGAAGCAGAAGAAAATCCACATATTCGACTTTTAATCTCTTGAGGCTTTTTTCAACGCAGGAAATAATATATTCCTTGTCAAAATCATATGAACCCGGCTTAATACCGCATTTGGTCTGAATAAATATCTTTTCTCTGAGTGAAGGATTGGCACAAAGAAAATTACCGAACTTTTCTTCGCAGATTCCTCCGCCGTATATATCGGCATGATCAAAATAATTAATTCCGCATTCGATATCGGTCTTTATAACCTCATCGACCTGGGCGGGAGTAAGTCCGCCTATTCTCATACAGCCTTGGGCAACACGTGATACATCAAGTCCCGCGAGTGTAGCATATTTCATAGCTGTTCTCCTTTGTATTATATATACTTTATATAATATATCATTATCTTATGCTTTTGTCAAGAAAAACCGCACTTTATACGGAAAAGCATCGGCTGTACAAATGTCATACAGCCGATTTTTTACGTCTTACCTGCATTTGTATTCGCGTATTTTCTTTACATTGGCGTTCATAAGGTGTCTGCCTATATTTCTGTATACAAAAGCCTTCAGCGGAGACATTTCCTGCCTGTGCTCCTTCAGCAAATCGTCCGGACAGTCATACACACCGTAATCGCGCGTAATTCCTTCGTTTTGTATGTAAGTATTGTTTCGGTTGAAGTCGATTATCGGGTTTTGAAAATCACTTACCGCAACACCGTACCCGCAAAACGAACCAGTACAATTTGAATTTATAGCCCGCAAATTCTCAAGATATTGTTTATCGATTATAAAAGCCTCAAGCTCATACCAAACACCGTCAAGCAGAACCTCTACCCAGCTGTGCAAAACATTTTCGGGTGCAAGCTTATATACAAGTCCTGTCATAGCACCCTTTTGCAAACGCTTATTAATTGTAAATCCGTGCACTCTGCATGGTATACCGCACGATCGCAGCAAAGCCATAAACAATGTACCCTTGGTATTGCACTGACCGAAACCGTCCTTCAAAACCCATGACGCGAGAATCGAATCATCTGTATTGTACCCGAATAATATTTCATCGCGAACAAAATTATATATTGCCTTGATACGCTCGAATTCACAGAGTTCTTTCCAGTGACGGTCATCTGCAAAACTTTGAATTTCGGGGGAGGAAAAATCCAGCATCGCGGTTTCACGCAAATATCTATTCGTTGACATTATTTTTTACCCGTGAGCAGCGTAGAGCCTAACAGCATCATGCTTTTCGCTTCTTTGCGCGTCATAAACATTCCGTCTGTGGTATCGATGAGTTCTACCTTTTCATATCCTTGCTCTTTAAGCATCTTCGCAAACGCCTGCATATCACCATAGCGTGATTTCGACATAAGGTCATGAATAGCGAACGTACCGCCTTTTTTTAAAACGCGCAAGGTTTCAAGCAAAAGCTTCTGCTTGTCCGCACCTGTTATATTGTGATATACATAATTGCTTGTTACGGCATCGAAGGTTTCATCGGCAAAATCCAATTTTGTGGCGTCGCCCTTCATGAATGAAGTGTTGTTTACACCTTCAGCATCGGAATTATTTCGGCAAAGCTGCAGACTGAATGACGCGTACTCTTTTCCCCAGCGATCTATACCGACCATTTTAGCCTTAGGATTTCTCTTTGCGCATGCAATGGTTAATGCTCCGCTTCCGCAGCCGACGTCGAGACCTATACCGCCGTCCGACAATGTAATATATCTTGCGGTTCCGTCAACGATTTGTTTAGACAGTTTACGCTCGCCGTTATAGGAGAAGGTCGTGTATGCATGTATGCTCCATACAGTGTATTTAGCGCATACGGCAAATGCTATAAAAAATATTACTCCGAGTACTATACGCAGTGTACCGTGTACACCGCATCCCGCAACGCCGAATACCATAAACAAACCTAAAGTCAGAGCAGTCGCGGCGAGCAATGAATAGATCATTCCCTTCGGAACCCAGTTTTTGTAATCAGCTTTCATTTCAGTTCTCCTTATTTATTTTTTCAGAATTTCCGCAACCTTCTTAAAGTCTTCTTTTGCTTCTTTAAAATAAGGAAGCATACAATAGCAATGGAACATATTCGGTCTTGTTATAACTTTATACGGCACTTCAGCACGCCCGCATGCCGCTTCGAAATCGGGAAGCGCACCGTATAGTACCTCGTTTTCGCTGTAAAAGAATGTAATATCACGTACACCTTTGAAATCGCCGCGCGAACCGGACAGCATATAATAAGGTACGTCTTTTTCTCCATGGCGCATGAAATTTTCAACCGATTCCATAAACGCATAGTCAATACCGATGTCACTTTCGTTCAGCGCTTTCATACGTGCTTTTTCGGCATCGTTCCATGGGCATTCACCGGGAGAAATTGCCACAATATGCTCAGGTTGAGGCAGCGGTTCGGATTGTGCGTTATTATGCGCGGCTATTCCCAATGCCAATGCGCCTCCCGATGAAAATCCGCATGTGCTGACATTTCCGCCGCCGTAAATCGAAATCATTTGTCGATAACACTCGTATGACATTGCGTATGTTTCCGTAATACAATGCTCCGTACACAGCGGATATGACGGAAACCATACGTCACAGCCTGTTTCACGGCATAATTTTTTCATCACATCCACATCGCCTTTGTCCGAACCTATCATCATTCCTCCGCCGAAAAAGAACAGAACGGCACGCTGTGAATGCTTTTTTTCATTTTGAACTACAAGGCAAGGATATTTATCGAAAATCATACGCTTACTGTAAATAAACTTTTTGTCATTCGGCATGTAGAAGCCGCGGTTTTTATTCATCTTATCGATGATTTTCAGCAGCTCCTCCTCAGGTTTACCGAACATTTTCTTCATTCCCGACAGTTTAATGCCGAATTTCATTACCGATGCGAGAAAACTCATAATGCATACCCTTCTTTCATAGTTATTATATCGAGCGCAGTTAGCCACTGCTAACCTTGTGGCATTCGAAAAAGCTGTATTACGCAGCTTTTTCTGTTATTGATTTACATTATTTCAGGCAAGCCAGCCTATATATCCGAGCCAATTCTTGAGAAGTACCGCCCACTGTGCAACATGCGGAGCGTCCGGTGCCAAGCCGAGTCCGTGAGGTCCGTCGGGGAATACATGCAGCTCATGATGGATACCATGGCGTCTGAGTGCGGCTGCATAAAGATAACTGTTAATAACGTTAACTCCGCCGTCCTCGGATGTATGCCAAATAAACGCTGTAGGAGTATTATCGTTTACTAAAAGGTCGGGTGAGTAATCGGCATAATTTGTTACGCCGGGACCTAACAAATTATCATAGCTTCCGCTGTGGGATACGTTTGTGTCGTCCGGCATGTGAACAACGGGATAACACAATATCGTAGCATTTGGCATTGGTGACATTTTATCGATATCGTCAACACCCTCGAAATCTATTTCTTTGGTATATGTGGATGTAAGAGCCGCGAGATGGCCGCCCGCCGAAGAACCCATTACCGCGATTCTCTGCGGATCAACCCCGAATTTCTCTGCATTAGCTCTTATATAACGTATGGATCTTCTGGTATCTAAAAGCGGAAGAGGAAAATGATGCTCAGGTGCTATACGATATTCGCATACAAAAGCGTCCATTCCCAATGAATTCAAATATTCGGCATATGATTTTCCTTCATGGTCGGATGCTCTGAAACAATAAGCGCCTCCGGGAAGGATAACAGCTGTCGCCGTGGTTTTCTTATCTGCGGCGGGATAATATTCGAGGACAGGCTCTTCAGCGCATTTTCCGGGCACGCTGTCCCATAACTTCAATGTTTCCATAATTGCCTCCAAATTTATTCTTCTTCATCGGTACTTACAACCGTGATTCCGAGTTCCTCGAGTGCCTTCGGATCTGCGGGAGCCGGGCACTTAGAGAGAAGCTCCGATGCGTTTTGTACCTTCGGGAACGCAACAACATCTCTCAAAGTATCGCTTCCGGTCATGAGCATTGCAAGTCTGTCGAGTCCGAGTGCGGCTCCACCGTGCGGCGGTGCACCGTATTTATACGCATCTACAAGGAATCCGAATTTTCTGTCGATTTCTTCTTCCGTGAGTCCGAGACGGCGGAACATATGCTGCTGCAGTTCGGGATCGGTAATTCTTATTGAACCGGAAGAAATTTCAATTCCGTTTAATACAAGATCATAGCACTTAGCTCTTACCTTGCCCGGATCGGTATCGATATACTCAAGGCATTCATCAAGCGGCATTGTAAAAGGATGGTGCATAGCAAGCCATGTTCCGCTCTCTTCGTCCCATTCGAAGAACGGGAATTCGGTTATCCAAAGGAAATTGTACTGATCGGGAATGATTCCGAGCTGTTTTGCCATCATCTGTCTGAGAGCACCGAGCGTCGGAAGTGTTACGCTGTCCTTATCTGCTACGATAAGTGCCACATCGCCCTTTTCGCATCCGATCTTCGACATTATAGCTTCAAGCTCGCCTTCTGCCATAAACTTTGCGAATGAACAGTTCGGCACATCCTCGACAAATCTGATATATGCCAAGCCTTTAGCACCGATGCCCTTAGCATGTGCGGTAAGCTTATCTATTTCCTTACGAGTATAAACCTGCGCCGCGTTCTTTGCGACGATTGCTCTCACACTTCCGCCGGCTTGAACAGCACCCGAGAAGACAGAGAATCCGCTGTCTTTAACAAGATCTGAAATGTCCTGTATTTCCATGCCGTAGCGTGTATCGGGTTTATCGGAACCGTAACGTTCCATAGCTTCTTTGTATGTAAGTCTGGGAAGAGGCAGAGGAATATCTACATTAAGTATTTCCTTGAAAAGGCGTGCAACGTATCCTTCGTTCATAGCCATTATGTCTTCTTCATCAACGAAAGACATTTCAAGGTCAATCTGAGTAAACTCAGGCTGTCTGTCCGCTCTTAAGTCCTCGTCACGGAAGCATCTCGCTAGCTGAATATATCTGTCAAAGCCCGCAAGCATAAGCAGCTGTTTGTAAATCTGAGGTGACTGCGGAAGAGCATAGAAGCTTCCTTTATGAATTCTCGAAGGAACGAGGTAGTCTCTTGCGCCTTCGGGTGTGGGCTTTATCATCATAGGAGTTTCGATTTCTATAAAGCCGTTTTCATAATAATACTCTCTTGTAACACGTGCGATTTCATGACGCATGAGAATGTTCTTCTGAAGCGTCGGACGTCTTAAATCGAGATATCTGTACTTTAATGCGGTTTCATCACGGACATTATTGTTGTCATTGATTTCAAAGGGAGGTGTCTGTGCGGCTGAAAGTATTTTCATGCTTTCAACGTAAATTTCGATTTCTCCCGTAGGAAGGTTCTTATTTATCGCACCCTCTCCTCTTGAGCGAACAACACCCTGAGCTGTAAGAACATACTCGGCTCTGACACCGAATGCCTTATCGAACACCTCACGGTCTGTCTTATCATCAAACGCAAGCTGAACTATACCCGTTCTGTCTCTCAGGTCGATGAAAATAAGACTTCCGAGGTCACGTGTTCTTTGAGCCCAACCTGCTACAGACACTTTCTTGCCTATATCTGCGGATGTCAAGGTACCGCAGTAGCAGGTTCTTTTGTCCTGTTTTGTAAATGTTTCCATAATCGTTATCTATCCTTATTGAAAATTATTAAAGAATTTTTTCTATCTCGATAATATCGTCAAGCACATGCTTTGCGCCTGATTTTATATACATATCCTTGCTGAAGCGTCCCTTCACCGCACACGGCGTCATACCGAGTCTCTGTGCTATTTTAAGCGCAACATTAGAGCCTGTGCATACTATAGTCTCATCCGCATTCACGCCGAATTCGCTCATTATACTTTCAAAAGCTTCTCCGTAATGCTGTGACTTCACTATAGAATGAAATGCCGCGGCATCAAGTCCGTTATCTACAAGTATCTTTTTAACCTTTTCGGATTCGAAATCCGAAAGAAGTACAAGCTTAATATCGGTTCTTGATAAAGTCTCAACAAGTCTGTCCGCCGATTTTACAACGGCAGTCTCGTGAACTATAGTCCCCTCCATATCGAATATAATTAATTTTACTTTGCTTTCTTCATACATAATTTTATTTTCGCTCCATTGCCTGCCCATGTTTTTTTCGAACTTTTTTACATATGCCTCGGAAAACTCATCTGCCGTTATTCCGTAAGCGTTCATCATGTCCAAAAGATACATAAACGTGTCCGCAATTTCCTCGACAAAGTGAGCCCTGACACTGTCATTCTCCATGATTCCGTCAGAACCTTTTTTCTTGATAATGGCAATTGCCTCTCCAAGCTCGTCGATACTCCAAAGAATCGAAAGAGGTGCTTTTTCGGGAGTTCTATCCTCCATCCACCCCTTTTCCACAGCAAGATCATACTGCATTTTCAAAAGATCGGAAATTTTTACGTCCATCAACTTACTTCTCTTTCTTTAAAAATCCGCAAAACCTGAAAAAGTTCGGATTAATTATCCGTTAATCATAGACGTATTAAGTATATCAAATTACTTTCGATTTATCAAGTGTTATGCAGTATATTTTCAAAAACTTTTCCTTTATCTTATCATTATTTCTATTGTATTTTCAACTTTTATGTGGTAAAATAATTTATTAAGAATGAGATAAGTAATGTAATTATAGGAGTATACGAAATTATGGAATATAAAATCTCAAACAAGCTCGCGTCGCTTAAGCCCTCCGCAATACGTGAAATCTTCAAGTCTCTTACAGACCCTACAATAATCAGCTTTGCCGCCGGCAATCCCTCACCGCTTTCATTCCCAGTAAAAGATATGGCGGAGCTCACAGCGGATATATATGAAAATAACGCCACAGCCGCTCTGCAGTACAGCATTACGGAAGGCTATCCGCCGCTGAGAAAAGCCGTAGCGGAAAGAATTAAGAATAAGTTCGACATAGGCACCGACAATGATGAACTTATCATCACGTCAGGCGGTCAGCAGGGTATTGAGCTTCTCTGCAAAGCAATGTGCAACGAGGGCGATGTAGTTGTATGCGAAAATCCTTCGTTCATAGGTGCACTCAACGCATTCCGCTCAAACGGCGCTAAAACAATCGGAGTTCCGTTAAAAGATGACGGTATTGATACGAATGAGCTCGAAAAGGTTCTCGCGTCTACCGCAAATGTAAAGCTTCTGTACCTCATTCCCAACTTCCAGAATCCCGCGGGAATTACGTCCACACTTGAAAACCGCAAAAAGGTTTACGAGCTTGCGAAAAAATACGAAGTTCTTATTCTTGAGGACAATCCGTACGGTGAACTTCGTTTTGCAGGTGAAGAAGTGCCTAATTATAAATCATTTGATACCGAAGGTCTTGTTGTTTACTGTTCGTCATTCTCGAAAATTCTTTCCGCAGGCATGAGAATCGGTTTTATTTGCGGTCCGAAGGAAGTTGTTTCGAAAATGGTTGTCGCAAAACAGGTTGAAGATGTTCACACCAATATAATGTTCCAAATGCTGTGCTACAGATATATGACCGAACGCAATCTCGATGAACACATAAGTGAAATCAAAAAGCTTTATCGTGCTAAATGCGGTCTTATGTTGTCAGAGCTTGATAAAAATATGCCGAAATCCGTGAAGTATACACGTCCCGAAGGAGGACTGTTCATATGGTGTACTTTGCCGAACAATACGGATTCATCCGAATTTGTTAAAAAGGCACTTGAGAGAAAGGTAGCCGTTGTTCCCGGTACCGCGTTCAACTGTGATACGGAGGCTCCCTCTGATTCATTCAGACTGAATTATTCCACACCGTCGGACGAAGATATTATACGCGGCATTAAAATTCTCGGAGACCTTGCGAAGGAAATGTTTGCCGACTGAGTACCGACATGATACTCATCGCAGTTAAAAAAAACGTATGTATGTGCATTTAAGCAGTGCCATACAATCAAAAACAGGAAATTAATATAATCAGAATATGTTTATAGATAAAATTAAAATATATACTAAAGCCGGCAACGGCGGCAACGGCGTCGTCTCGTTCAGACGCGAAAAATATGTTGCCAAAGGCGGACCCGACGGAGGTGACGGAGGAAACGGAGGAAATATCGTATTCCGCATTGACGAAGGCTCCAATACTCTTCTCGCATTCAGATATAAGCGCAAATTCATCGCTCAAAACGGCGGTGACGGAAGCGGCGCTAAATTCCACGGTGCAAACGGTGAGGATACCGTTATTCTCGTACCTCGCGGAACATTGATTAAAGAAGCGGATACCGAGCGTATAATTCATGACATGTCGGGTGATGAGGATTATATTCTCTGTCACGGCGGCAGAGGCGGATGGGGAAACCGTCATTTTGCCACACCGACAAGACAGATTCCGCGTTTCGCAAAAGCAGGACTTCCCGGAGAAGAAAAGGAAGTAATTCTGGAACTTAAAATGATTGCCGATGTCGGACTTGCGGGTCTCCCGTCGGCAGGCAAGTCTTCTCTTCTCGCAGCCCTGTCATCCGCTCGTCCCAAGATTGCCGATTATCATTTTACTACTCTTGAGCCGAATCTCGGCGTAGTTTCCACAGGCGGTGAATCGGGTTTTGTTATGGCGGATATTCCCGGATTAATCGAAGGGGCATCTGAAGGCGCAGGTTTAGGTCATAATTTCCTCCGCCATATAGAAAGATGCCGTATGCTTATACAGGTAGTCGATATATCGGGTCAGGAAGGCAGGACACCTGTCGAGGACTTCGAAACAATATCCTCGGAGCTTGAGAAATTCTCTCATGATCTTGCCGCACGTCCGAGACTTATCGCGGCGAATAAAGCCGACCTCCTCGTAAACAGTGAGGATGAATTCTCAATGATACCGGAAATAAGCGAAGAATGCGCAGAGCTTGAA
Organism: uncultured Ruminococcus sp.; assembly: GCA_964634795.1. Taxonomy (GTDB): domain Bacteria; phylum Bacillota; class Clostridia; order Oscillospirales; family CAG-272; genus UMGS1696. Next base: position 29,508 of record CAZWLL010000016.1, read on the forward strand.
AAGCACTGCCGTGAAAAAGGCTACGAGGTTGTATATATTTCGGCTTTCCTTAAGCAAGGGCTGAAAAATCTCGTTGACAAAACAGCCGCTATGCTGAAAGAGCTTCCTCCGATAACCGTATATGAAGACGAGGTTGTTCCCGAAGAGGAAACAGTCGACACGGACGGTGTTGAAAACGTAAGAATATTCCGTACGGATGACGCATACTTCAATCTCGAGGGAAGATGGGTTGAAGCTTTAGTCGACAGAGTAAACTTTATGGATCGTGAATCGCTTATGTACTTTGAGCGTTCACTTTCGAAGTCAGGCCTCATTGACAGACTCAGAGAAGCCGGCTGTACCGATGGTGATATGGTCAGAATAGGCGATATCGAATTCGAATTTGTAAACTGATATAAAAAATTAAGACCTCCGTTTCTTAAAAAATCGGAGGTCTTTTCATATAGTGTGCCGCCTGCGCCGCTGTTTGATTATTTACTGTTTCTCGGGGTGTATATTCAGCTTTTCCTGAATTGACGCAAGGTTTACTTTTCGTGTGTCTCCCGTGCGGCAGGTGTCCGCAGCTGCTAAACCGGCAGCATTGCCTATTGCCATACAAATTCTCATTACTCTGTATGACGCATGTGCGCGGTGCGAACCGGATATACAGCGTCCTGCAGTCAACAGGTTGCTTAATCCGAGAGGAGTAAGGCATCTGTACGGAATGTCGTAATCCTGTGCCAGATGAGGACAGCCGTCTGTTTCCGATTGACCCGCACCATCGGGATTATGTATGTCTATGCAGAAGTTCGCATCATGTACAATCGCATCCTCGAACTTTCTTCCGCTTGTCAAATCCTCACCTGTGAGAACATAATCTCCGATAACTCTTCTGGATTCGCGAACGCCCAATGTAGAAGCACTGCCTGTAACATTTATGTTTTCAAATCCGGGGACATGTGATCTCAAGAATTTCATGATCATTACAATCTGTCTGCGCAATTCACATTCCGCATCGAATATCTTCTCGGGATTAAGAGGATCAATGTGATTATACTGAGTTGCATTAACCATTCTTTCACCGACACGACCGATATCATAAAGTCTGACAATATTTACGGACGGCGGTAATTCTCCTGTTTTGCACGCTTCATGGCACAGAGAAAGGTATTCTTCTCCGTTCGGCAGCTTTCTGTAGTCTTCCTCGTGGCAGCAGCAAAGACCGTAATCGGGACTTATACCGCCGATTGTAAACATTATAGATGCCGGCTGAACCAATTTGTCCGCGTCACGTCCTATTTCGATTTCACATCCTGCGAGCGATGACAGGTTTCCGTCTCCCGTAGCGTCAACATACGACAGTGCTTTAAAAGAATATTTCTGTGCCTGCGAAACAGCTTCAACACTTGTTATCTTTCCGTTTTCCGTCTGTACGTCTGTAATCTGAGTCTGCAGAAAAACTCTTACTCCCGCCTCATGGAGCATATCGGACAATGCGATTTTCGTACTTTCGAAAGGTGTGGCTATATTTTTGTAGTCATCAAGTCTTTTTTCAATCTCAAATCCGATGTTATTGTTTGCGACACCGCCGAGCAGCGGACGTACAAATGAAGTAACCAAACCGCCACCGACTGTTCCGTATCTTTCGCATAAAACGGTGTCGGCACCCTCTCTTGCAGATGCCAATGCCGCCGCAATACCGGCAGGTCCTCCTCCGGCAACAAATACATCACATTTTATTTCATGTGTTTCTATCATTATGAACTCCTCTTTATCCTATTAAATTATCACCTTTTTATTATATCACAAAAAAGAAAGCGTACACTCTCTTTTTTGCATTTTTTATAATTTTGTTACATCGTGCTTTACACAACAATTTCATATAATTTAATCCCCGCAGAGTGTGTGAAAATTGTTGCATAATTTAAATTACAAATTATACTGATTATTCCGGCAAAACTTATTGCCGATTTATCGTTGTGTCTTTTCTATGAACGGTATGATATTTCCATAAAATACGATTTTTATCGATTTTCTTGTTTTTTACGGCAATTGTATGTTTGTTTTCTTATCTATTCGTCATTGTCGCAATGATTATTATTTAGTTTTTCAATACCGTAGTTCATTATATACAAATTCATAAGTCTTTTTTCATCTAAAAAGTCAATTGTATTTTCGGGCCTTTAGTGTTAACATATTGTTAATCTATTTATACGTTTTAATAAATGCTCATTGAACGTTATGATTGTTTAAAGAAAGGATAACTTTTATGAAAAAAAGAATATTGGCACTTCTTCTTGTTGCTCTGATGCTATCTCAAGCCGTTCTTACGGGATGCTCGGAAGCAACTGAAAACACTGATGCCGAAACAACAGCCGAAACTCAAGCTTCCGCGGATGAGACAATAGAAACCGAAACCGAAACCGAACCTGAAGAGACCGAAATGACCAGAGCAAATACACCCGATGACCTGCCGGATGATCTCGATTACGATGGAGCAAACGTACTTGTTCTCGCAAGAAGCAAGGCTTGGTTCAATGGAGAAATGTATGTCGAAGAGCTGAACGGCGAGGTTTTAAACGATGCCGTTTTCGATCGTGATTTAACGGTTGAGAATAGATTGAACGTTGTTATCGATTATCAGCTTGAAAGCGATACAAACTCTCTTGTCAATACAAACGTTACCGCAGGTGTAGATGAATTCTCAATGCACGTCGGAAGCGCGGTTGACACTACAAAGTACGCTATTAACGGTAACTATTACAACCTTCTCGGTGAATATCCTGAATACTTGAATCTTGAGCAGCCGTGGTGGAGCCAGTATTATACAGAACAGTCAACAATCGACGGCTGTTCGTTCTTCGCAACCGGCGACCTCTGCTTCTCACTTATAAAGCTTTCATTCGTAACATATGTTAACACGAAGCTCATAGAAGATTACGGACTCGAAAGTCCGTATGATCTCGTAAGAGAAGGAAAATGGACATTCGATAAAGAAATGGAAATGTCCGCAGATAAATATACCGACTTAAACGGCAACGGCAAGCGTGATGAAGATGACGCGTATGGAATGTCAATGGGCGGTGAAATCGGTCTTGACGTATACTGGAGTGCGTTCGACCTGACGATTTGCTCAAAGGACGAAAACGGTATTCCGTCTGTATCAGTCGATGAAGAAAAAATGACTTCCGTTATCGAAAAGCTCTACGAATATTATGTAAACTGTGATGCCGTATATACTCCCACCAATAACGGTGACGCCGAGCAGGATGTAATCGCGCAGATGCTTGCCGATGACCGTATGCTCTTCTCTCCTCTCCGTATAATACACACCGAGCAAATCCGTGAAATGGAAAGTGACTATGCCCTCATTCCTCTTCCGAAATGGGATGAAAACCAGTCTAACTACTATACATTCGTTCATGACCAGTATTCAATCGTAGGTATTCCGATTTCTGTAAAGAATCCTTCAATGGTAAGCGCAGTAATGGAAGCTCTCGCTGCCGAATCATACAGATATGTAACTCCCGCATATTACGATCTCGTTCTCAACGGTAAGTATCTCCGTGACGCCGATTCCGCTGAAATGATTGAGCTTGCAATGGCAGGTATCAAAATCGACTTCGGTTGGATTTACACATACAGCCTGTCATCATGCTCACAGGCCCTTCTCCGCAACATTCTTTATCAGTCAAAGAGCAGCAACTTCGCTTCAAAATATAAGTCCATGCAAAAAATCATGAATAAAACAATGGAAAAGCTTATTGAACAAGTCGAAGAAATTAAGCCCGAAGTATAAAAAAAACAGCCTTTTTAAAACCATATAACCGCATCTACCCTCAATATCCGCTTTAGGTATTGAGGGTAGTATGCTGATATGCTGAATTACCATAATTTTACAAAGGAAGGTGAATTTACAATGCTTGATATCACACTGGACGGCGGAGGTACCAAGTTAAACGGAATATTGTTCGATGAAGATTTCAATGTCGTTCGAAGAGCACGCTCGGGTGGGGTAAACGCAACACAAAACGGAAAGGACGCCGCCGAAAAAAGTGTCTCCGATTGTCTTGATGCACTTATTCCGAGCGATGTCAGCGAAGTCGGTACTGTTTATGCCACATTTGTGGGCGATTGCCGAGTTCTCACCGAGGTGTTAGGCAAACGTATAAAATTTAGCAAGCTCTGCTTATGGGGTGAAGATTATTCGGGACTTCTTGCAGGTGCGGGTTACCACACAGGATTGTTGGCACTGGCGGGAACAGGTTCGGATGTTTTCAACGTACATAAAGACAAAACAAGCATTGTCGGCGGATTCGGCCCGATTGTCGGCGACCAAGGCGGCGGTGAATGGATCGGAATTCAGGCAATACGTGCTCTCGGAAGAGATATAGCGGGATGGGGAGAAAAAACAAGCCTGACAAATGCGATAATGGAAAAATATGAAACCGACGGACAAATTTTCAGATTAATAGACAAATTGCACAGCAGCAGTACTCCGTATGCGATGGCAGCCTCACTTGTTCCGCTTGTCGGTAAATCGGCATTTGCCGAAGATAAGGTTGCGCTTGAAATTCTCAGCAACGCGGGCATAGCAATGGCAAAGCAGATGCTTGCTTTACTGAGAATAGACCCGATAATCGAGCACAAAACCGTTGTTTTATGCGGAGGCTCATGGAAAAGCCATCCGATTATGAAAAAATCATTCGAAGACGCACTTCACGCTGTTTACCCCGAGCTTGTCGTACAAAGGCCGTGGTTTGAGCATGTCGTTGCGGGAATGATGGAAAAGGCGCTGTTGTTGGGATACAGTCGTGATGAGGCACACGCCATGCTTAAAGAAAAATGTACCGAAGAATCACTTGAGGAGATGAACAAACGATATGAGTGCTATTGATGCGTATTTTGATAACTTTACGAGTATTATCGACACCGTTCGAAAAACTCAGAATGAAAATATGGAGCTTGCGGCAAAAATGCTTGCAGATGCCACCGCGAGTGAGCACAACATTTTTACTTTCGGCTGCAGTCATGCCGGTCTGTTAGCTCTGGAGCTTTACTATCGTACGGGAGGAATGATGACGATAAACCCGATACGTGCCCCAGGACTTTGCCTGGATATTGATCCCGCCACGATGACAAGCCAAATGGAACGTTTGCCGGAGTACGGTAAAATTATAGCCGACAATCACCCGATAGGCAAAGGCGATGCCGTTATAATTCACTCGGTCTCCGGAAGAAACACCGTTACCGTTGATTTCGCACTGCGCTGCCGTGAAAAAGGTGCGTCGGTTATCGCACTCACATCGGTTGCCGCAGGCAAGGCCATTCCATCTCGCCATCCGTCAGGCAAACTGCTTATGGATGTTGCAGATCTTGTGCTTGACAACTGCGGATGCGTAGGCGACGCGTCAGTCAACATAGAAGGAGTTAAGGAAAAGGTCGCTCCTACGTCCACGGCTGTCGGCGCCGCAATGCTTAACGCGATTGTTGCGAGAACAGTTGAAATTTTATGCGAGCAGGGTATAACTCCGCCTGTGTTCCTGTCCGCCAATGTTCCGGGCGGAGATGAACACAACCGCGAAATGCTTGACAAATACAAAGACCATATTTTCTACATGGGTTATTGATTAACCCGCTGTAATCATTTATAATAAGTTAGAACCATTTTATGACAGAAAGTCATTAGGAGGAATTATGCTTCTTGATCAGTATTACGAAACTTTAGACAAGCTCATCGAAAAAGTTAAGACCACACAGCGCGAAAACATCATCAAAGCAGGCGAAATGATTGCGGAATCCATAGAAAACGGCGGAAATATATACCTCTCCGGTATATGCCATTCTATCGAAAACGATGTCATTTACCGCGGCGGCGGCCCGATATTCTATAATCATTTTTCATGGGGTATGAATGTCGAACGCACCGGACGTGACCGTGACCGTTCGGATTTGGACACAAGTGTTTGGGGAATGGCTGCGTATGCACTAAAAATGTCGAAGCTGCGTCCGGGCGACGTTCTGATGGTATCATCGGTATCAGGACGCACAGTATCGGCAGTAGACCTTGCATTCGAAGCGAAAAAAATGGGAATCAAGGTTATAGCCTTCACATCCATGGAATACACTAAGAGTGTCGATCCCGTGCATCCGTCGGGAAAACGTCTTTACGAGATGGTAGATCTTGCAATGGATAACTGTGCACCCGCCGCTGAGGCTATGATGGAGGTTCCCGGAATCGAAGCTCACTATGCTGCCGCAAGCGGAATAGCATGTGATATACTTCTCTGGAGCATGACCACCGTAGCTGTAGAAACCTTGCTGGCTCATGGAAAGACACCGGGTATTTTAAAGAGCGCAAACTATCCCGGAGGTCCCGAATACAACAACAATATAATCCAGAAACATTACAACGAGTTCGGCTGGTAATAAACTATTCCCTATTTAGCTTTTTAATCTATGAAAAACAGCCGCTTGCGGATTTTTAATCGCAAGCGGCTGTTTTATGCTTTAGTATAATTTAAAATTAATAATTCTCTGCGTGAACTTCGAAATAGCTTTGCGGATGATTGCATGCGGGACATACTGCGGGTGCTTTCTTACCTACTACTATGTGTCCGCAGTTGCGGCATTCCCATACCTTAATCTCGCTCTTTTCGAAAACCTCTGCTGTCTCAACATTGTTGAGAAGAGCGCGGTAACGTTCTTCATGACGCTTCTCGATTGCGGCTATCAAACGGAAACGAACAGCAAGATCCTTGAAGCCTTCTTCTTCGGCTGTTTTTGCGAAATCCTCATACATATCGGTCCATTCGTAGTTTTCACCTTCTGCAGCGGCAAGAAGATTCTCCGCAGTGTCGCCTATTCCGTTTAATTCTTTGAACCACAGCTTAGCATGCTCTTTTTCGTTGTCTGCTGTCTTTAAAAACAAATCCGCAATCTGCTCATAACCTTGTTTTTTTGCGACGGAAGCAAAATATGTGTACTTATTTCTCGCCTGTGATTCACCTGCGAAAGCTTCCATTAAGTTTTTCTCTGTTTTTGTACCTTCGTACTTATTCTTTTTTTCCATTGATAAAAATCCTTTCATTTAATTTAAGATAACGCTAAGTCTTTATTGATACTTAGTCTTAATAGCATATACAGTATAACATACATGTTATGCATTGTCAAGATATTTTTTTAAATTATTTGAATTATACGGATTATTGACACGGCTAAACCATGATGGTATAATAATAACAAATCCTATTATTAAATGTATGTAAGGAGAGCAAAGCTTTTGATACAACGCAGAGATACCAAGCAAAGACAACTTGTCCTTGACGCTGTACGCGAACGACATGATCATCCTACCGCAGATGATATTTACCTGACTGTACGCGAAAAAGACAGCAGAATCAGTCGCGGTACTGTCTACAGGAATCTCAGTCTTCTTTCAGACGAAGATGAAATCGCACATATTAAAGTTCCGGGTGCCGATCGCTATGATTTACGGACAGATCATCATTACCATATGATATGTATAAAATGCAGCAAGGTAATCGATGTACCGATTCCGTATAATTCCGAAATCGATGACGTAGTCGGTTCGGAAACCGGATATTCTGTAAAACATCACAGTCTGATTTTCGAGGGAATATGCCCCGAATGTCAAGATGAAAACGATAACGGCAATGAAAATGAAAATGACAATTGATAATTATCTCACGGTACGCGTATGCGTACTTTTTTTATGCTCAAATATACTCTCACCATGCGGCTTTTACCTTGATTTTTCATATTACGGGTAGAACACTATACATAAAAAATCTATAATTATAGATAAGATGCAGCTACATTTTATGACTGTTGCAACAAAATTACGATTGTAGCTATCTTATTTTTTGTATCTTTTGTTATTGCGATAGTGCTGATTTTATTGTTTTTTCAGCCGTTTTTTGTCTTCTTTTATTTTATAGTTGACTTTTTTATTTACATTTCATATAATGTTTTTAACAGATTACTTTGAGTTGCATCATTTAACCCTGTCGTTTTAACAAATTTTAAATAAATTTATCGGAGGTTAATATGAAAAAGAGCAAAATTTATCTGCGTATTCTTGCGTTCACTCTCTCAGCATTGTTATTGTCATCATGTTCGAACAATACCGAGAATCCCAATGCAGATACATCCGACCCCGCATCCTCTCAGACCGACATCGGAGGGGATTCCGCGAGTGAAAGTGTAAGCGAAACCGAAACGGAAACAACCGCGTATATAAGCGATGATCTTCCCGATGAAGATTTCGGCGGATATGCGTTCCGTATTCTATCATGCTACTTCCACGACCAGGAGCTTGCGACGTTCATTACGTATGATGAACTCACGGGTGTTCCGGTAAACGATGAGCTTTTCTACTCGAAGACAAAGAATGAGGAACGCTTCAATGTAAATATCTCATGGATAGAGACAGGAAACGAAGATGCCGGCAAAACTACGGCGATGAGCGCAGTTAACGCCGGTGATGACCTTTTCGATATGCTGATAGGCAAGGACAAAAACACCGTTGCTCTCGGCAAAGCAGGTGTACTGCTTAATTTGCACGATGTTGAAGAATTCAATTTCGATAAACCGTGGTGGCCGAGTCATGCGGTAGAGGCATGGACTGTAGCGAATAAGCTGTTTGCCGCATCAAACTATATGTCGTATTGCGGTATACACTGGACTCGTATAATAACATTCAACAAAGACTGGGCTGAGCAATTACAGCTTGAGATGCCATATAATGCGGTACGTGAAGGCAAATGGACTCTCGATATGCTTAATCAGCTCACAGAAAATGTTACAAACGACGTTGACGGAAACGGTGTTATCGACAGCAGCGACAATATCGCGTTTGTATCGAACGGTACATGGTATTGCTTGCAGGAAGCCGTAGGCATTCCGATATACCGCAGAGACGAAAACGGTAATTTATATGCCGATATGGACGTTGAACGCGCAGACGGCTACCTTGAAAAGATGCGCGCTCTTACCACAGGCGACAAATATTCATCGAATGTAAACTGCGAAACAATGTTTGCAAGCGGCAAAGCGTTGTTTGCATACACTGAGGTTGCGGATGCATACGAGCAATACAGAGAAAGCGATGTACGTTACGGTATTTTGCCGACACCGAAATATGACGAAACTCAGGAAAGCTATGTCAGCTCCTGTACAGACGTACCGTGGGGTATTCCCAAAACCGTCAAAGGCGAGCAGCAGCATATTGTAGGTACTATTTGCGAAGCATTAAGCTGTTACAACTACAATAATATGCTTCCCGTATACCTTGAAAGTGCACTCAAATCACGCGCGGCTGATTCCGCGGATGACTCCGAAATGCTGCAGCTTATCGCAGACTCCAGAACAATCGCATTTGCTCACTGCTTCGAGATGATGATGAGCAATATTTTCGGCGACATCGGAACCTCAGGCCAGGGTTCGTCATCGTATTTTGCCTCACGTGAGAAAGCCGTAAGCAAATTAATAGATAACTTGGTTAACTCGTATAATTCTATAGAATAATTTTGTAAATCACTTGAACACGGCGATATTTTATACTATAATATATGAAATTTAAATTCTCAGAATAATTTCAATTACAGGAGGTATAGTATGCGCTACACAGTAGTCGACTCTACACAATTTACGTACCCTGACCAATGGAATTATGAGTCAGCATCGAACAGAGTTTCATTGGACACACCGCGCCGCACGTATGCCACATGTCAGATTCTGTTATCGGATATTCCCGAAGACGGAAAAATATCCGTTAACATTGACGGTATTCCCTTCACCTGCGAGATATACGGTCTTTGTCCCGTAATGGTTGAACAAAATGAAGGCATTTCTCCTGAGGCACGCCGTGAACATTATCCCGAACGTATAGCACCGTTCCTGGTATATGACTGTCTTCGTCCTTTTGACGGAACAGTTCCGGTAACCAACGGTTTCGGCGGTATTTACATTGCTTTTGTAATACCCGAGGATGCAACGCCCGGTACATATAACGGTTTTGTCACAGTTGATGACGTGAAAATCCCCGCGTCAGTTAATGTATATGCCGCAGTTGTTCCCGACGAAACTTTGACGATTATCCAGGGTTATGCATCCGGTCAGCTTGAAAAGTACTTCCATGTAAAGCCGGGCACTCCCGAATGGGACAAAACCGACCGTCAATGCATAGCTCTGCTCAGAAGAATGCATCAAAACATGATGTACATGCGCGGTCCTAATGTTACCGATCTCGGTGACAATAAGTACTCATTCGACTTTACTCCTATGGAAGAGTCCATGCGCAGATACTTCTCAATGGGAATCAAACGCTTCAACGGACCGAGTATCGGCGGCAGAAAAAGCTGGCATGAATCTACGATTCTCATAAACGGCAGCATTCCCGCTATGTCATATGAAGGTTACTGCTATTTGTCACAGTATCTCCCCGCACTGCACGCTATGCTCGTAAAAAACAATTGGCTTGACAAGTTTATTATGGGTGTTGCTGATGAGCCGAACACAGAAAACGCTACAGAGTTCCGCGCTTTGTGCGGACTGATACGCAAATTCGTTCCCGACATTCGACTGGTAGATGCAATGTCATACGGAAATCTCCACGGTGCTCTCGATATTTGGGTACCTCTCAATGCGGAATATGACCGCCACCAGAAGGAAATCGAGACACTGAGAGCAAACGGTGATGAAATCTGGCATTATGTATGCTGCGGTCCTCGTGAACCCGGATACATCAACAGATTCATGGACTATCCTCTTCTGTCTACACGTTATCTCTTCTGGGGCAACTACAAGCACAATCTCACAGGATATTTGCATTGGGCGGCAATGTGCTATCAGCCCGGTCAGGATCCGTTCAAGGAAAATTGTCCCGAGCACCATAATGCCGATGCCGTTTGTCACCTTCCCGCAGGTGATACTCATATCATCTACCCAAGCGACTCCGGTCCGTGGATGTCCATCCGCCTTGAAAACCATCGTGAGAGTGCCGAAGAATACGAAATGCTGAAAAAGCTCGCGGAAACAGACCGTGAGAAGGCTGATACAATCTGCAATAAAGTCTTCCGTTCCTTCCGTGATGTCGAATATAATCCGCTTGTGTTCCGTGCCGCACGCAAAGAGCTTCTCGAGGCGCTGTCTTAAGCATAGTTCGTTTTTAATATCCTACGCATAGAATAAAATATTAACTCTTATAAAACACAGGAAACATATTAACCTATATTGATATTTTCCTGTGTTTTATTTTCTTGCAAATGAAAACATAATGTGGTATACTACAAGTGGTTATTAATATTACCGTAATTTGTATTTATATTCATTAAGGAAGGCACTACCTTGTTTATCTCACAAAAATCAAAGGCGGATTTTCTTTGCGGTCTCAGGCAGGGAATTCCGATAGCACTCGGATATCTTTCGGTATCATTCGGTTTCGGTATCGCAGCGGCTAACGCAGGTCTTTCGCCGTGGATTGCTCTGCTGATTTCCATGACAAATCTAACTTCTGCGGGTCAGGTGGCAGGACTGTCTATTATCGCGTCGTGCGGAAGCTACTTCGAAATGGCACTGGCGGAATTCATTATTAATCTGCGCTATGCCCTGATGAGCTTAGCTCTCTCGCAAAAGGTCGACAAAACCCTTACCACTCCGCACAGAATTACAACCGCTTTCGGTATTACCGATGAAATATTCGCTGTCGCATCGGGCAGATACGATGAGGTCAGTCGTCACTTTCTTTACGGCTTGATTCTGCTTCCATTTCTCGGTTGGTCTGCAGGTACGCTTATAGGCGGTATAGCGGGAAATATACTACCCGCACGTTTATGCAGTGCCCTCGGCATTTTGGTTTACGGTATGTTTTTCGCGATTATTATTCCGCCGTCACGCGATTCACACGGAATTCTTACCGTAGTTCTCTTAGCGGCTGCTTTATCATGCGCAATCAAATACATACCCGCTTTTTCCGGAATAACAACAGGTTTTTCCATTATCATCTGCGGAGTAATAAGCGCGACTTTAGGTGCCGTTTTCTTTCCGCAGTCAACCGATAAAACCGACGGGGGTGACGAAGAATGAATTCACCTTCGATTTATGTATATATGCTGATAATGGCGCTTGTAACATACCTGCTCCGCATGCTTCCGTTCACTTTGTTCAGAAGAAAGATTACATCGCCGTTTATTAAAAATCTGCTTTACTATATTCCTTACGCCGTTCTCAGCGCAATGGCAATTCCCGCGGCATTCTATTCAACCGATTACACCATTTCAGCCGCAGTAGGCGTACTGATAGCCGTAATTTTCGCATACTTCCGTAAAAGTCTTCTTACCGTTTCAATAGCCGCCGCAATCGGTGCATATATCACAGAACTGCTGATCACAATGATCTGAAAAATAAATACAAGAAAAGGAGTAATTATGCAGCCTATTTATTCATCTATTAAATTGCAGGCCGACACTTATTCTCTTAACCCTCTCCTGAATCCGGGGTGTACGGCACATCTTACCGTATTAGGTATAAGAGGAGACGGCAGTACGTGCGAGATACCAAGCTCGCAAGTCGAATTCAGCGCAACAACCTTACTGACGTGCAACGATGAAAAAGTTGCGTCAATCGACAAAGACGGAACTTTAACACCTCATGTCGGAGGTTATGTGCGTGTTGATGCGGTTTATATTTGCCGAGGCAGCGGATTAACATCGTCCGTAAATATTGTTGTCCGCCCGTTTTTCCACGAATACCACAAGACACTTACATTTAAGCTTTTCCTCGCCATGGAGCCATATGGTTCACTGCGTCATGAAACAACGCCTGTACGTGACGACTCTGTTCTGCTTGATTTCAGCGAAACCGCAAATCTTCTCGCTGACATCGACCGTCTTACATACGGCATGCCGAAAATCTGCTATCTTGTAGGATGGCAGAGAGGCGGACACGACCATTTGTATCCTGCATTTAATGAAATCAACCCCAAGCTGAAGCGTCCGTGTGACAAAAATGCGGCTGAAAGCCTGCGCTGGTTAATACGTGAGGGAAAGAAGTACAATACTGCGGTAAGCCTGCACATTAATTTCATCGACGCATTAGATGACAGCCCGTTATGGCAGGAATACGCCGACAATGATCTTTTCTGCAGAGACGAAAACGGCAATGTCCGCCCTGCATTGGGTTTTGAAAGTATCTCTGACAAATACGGTGTGAAGAGTGCCAACATAATACAGAAGAAATTCTTAGACAGCGGATTCTTCCATAAACGCATGAAGGAGCTCTTGGATTTACTGCCCGAGCTGCGTGACACCCATACCATCCATATTGACAACTGGCGTGCCGACGGCTGTCCTTATATGGGAATCAGCCGTGAGGATGATGAAGAAGCACTTCGCACAATGTTCCATTGGTTCCGTGATCAAGGAATCGACGTAACATCAGAGGGAAGCTTCCACGGACGCAATGAGCCTATGACCGGCCTTCAGCCGATGACATATTGGGACACGCCGTACCACCCATCCGTTATGCCGACAAACCTTTACTGCGGTGGAAGAAGAGCGAGACGTGATACCGACCCGCGATTCGGTGACACTATACATGTAGAAAACACTGTTCGTCAGAATATATCACGCGGTTATCCCGCGGCAGAGGGAATCTTAGATGAATTCTGCTTATACACATTGCCGTGGCAGTTCTTAAACAATTTCCGTCTTTTGAGCTTTGACGGAAATACGGCGGAGTATTCCGATAATGTCCGTGCTTATATCGATAACGGTGTACCGATGATATACTGGGAAAAATGCTGTATCCGCAACGGTACTTCAATGTTTGTTCCGCTGTTCTGGCGCGATGAACCATGCGCAATAATGTATTCATTCCGCGACAGCATGTTTGATATTACATTCCCCGAATCATGGGGCAAGGTTACATCCGTGAACATTTACTATATGGACCGTTTGGGACACCGTGAGCCTGAGCTTATAAATGAAAACTATCCCGTTAACGGCGGCACAATGATAATTTTCAACGACTGCAGACGCACCTGCCTGGTACGCCCGAATTATAACCGAAAAATATAACTTAATGTCAGTCAAAAACAGAGGCAGGAGCTGTTGCTCCTGCCTCTGTTTTATTTTTGTTTTATCGTTTGGTATGGATTTTGGCCGCTCCGTTATGCATTGTACGGATGCTGAAAACGATATCATCACCTGACTCTAAGCTGTCTAAAAGCTCGATTAAATGCTCTGCCCCGTTTAACAATACGCCGTTCATTGAAATGATTGCGGTATCGGCACGCAAGCCGTCCGCATACCATCCGCAGTGAGGAGCAATGGATAAAACAATCACTCCGTGATGTCCCGGTGCCGCATAAGCACTCATTTCACCGTCATCGTCAATGCTCTTTACTTCTAACCCGTCTATTCTCCGGTGTTCTCCGCCCGATGATGTATTCATCGGTATGGGCTGACTTATCGGGCATTTATCGGCATGTTCACGCAGCTTTTCATCGAGAACACCATACACATCGGGTGCGTTAAATACTATATTAAGTGAGTTATCAAGCACCCGCAGTGATTCATCAAACGTAATTTTCTCAGCAACCGAATCGCTGTCCTGTCCGCTTAAATTCCGGAGCTCGATAGCCGGTACGGTGTCTCCCGATGATACCGCGAGTATATTGCGGTTTATTCGCTCTCCCCAATGAGACGGCATCCCGATAGGAAGATACGGACGCATAACCAAATTTTCCTCAAATACATCTCCGCTGTCATTGAACCATACATGCGGATGGAATGTGTTGTTGATTATGCGGTTATGCCGAGCTGTTCTGTTAAAACCTTCACGGAACTTAAGTCCTCCCGCTAAGCACAAATTGTCCTCTATCAGATAATTGCTTGATCCGTCATCAAGATCTATGTCCCAGCCGTGGTCGCATCGTACACGATTTCCGCGTATAATAGTCGTTCCGATATTGTCAAGCATTGCAAGCTTTTTCATTTCGCCGTCGTTTAATCCCTTGGCATGCCAAAAACGATCTCTTCCCCATGAATTGAAGCTGCCGTGATCCCCTGTTTCCCTTACGGTATCGAACATATCATTGTATTCGATAATATGCCCGCCGAATGTTCCTTCACTTACATTTACAGCCGCTCGCGGACATGTGTGCATCGTGCAATGAACTACATGAATATTTGCACTCATCGAAATTTCAACACACGCCGTTTGTTTTTCGACTTTTCCTATGTCACGTATCAGGCAGTCAAACACAGAACAATCACGCACATACTCATTGCCGATAGGACCTGCACCCGTTAAATCCTCGGGTTCAAACGAGCCTCTATCCACAGTTGTACAAGGGTAACGAACGCTTGACGGTTTTCCGACAAAACATATTCCGCTTGCACCTATATCGTGTATCAGGCATTTCTCGACATGGCTGTCATGTACATTTCCGCTGAAGAACAACGCGTTCGAGCCGATGTGTCTGAATTCGCAGTTTTTCACCGTAATGCCGCTGCTGTCTTCAACAAATAAGGCTCCGCCGCGGTGAATACACCAGTCACTGCGCAAAAGAGGCTCATATGACTCCATAAATGTTCTTGCGCTGTTTTCGAATGTTATATTTTCAATTTTTAATTCATGACAATTTCTGATATCAAGCAAATACGGATTATCTATAATCAGCACATCACATGACGGCTTGTTCTCCGTACACACAAGAAGCTCTCCCGTACGTACATCGTAGAAAAACTCACCCGACGCACCTAATGCTTCACGCAGATTTTCCGCAAAACGATATTCTCCGTGCATTCCCATAGGACGGTTATTCTGCCATCCGCCGATTAAATTGACCTTGCCCGAGTCATCAACACCGCTTATACTGTAATGAACGTCTCCCCAGCAATGCGCATGGAGCGCATGAATATAGCCATCCTCGGGATGCGCACAGCGAGACGCAAAATCTACAGCGTCGGCAGCAGTTCCTTCAAATACAGCATATTTATTTTCGGAATGAGGATAACGCGCCTGTCTGAAATTGACATTTTCTATGACAAGACCGTCAACCTTTCTGTCTTTGCCTACATATGAATGCCAAATATTATCGTCAAGCTGTTCCCAGTCAACATGATTGTATTTGCCACCGCAGAAACACGCTCCATCCTCGCCGATAATCGACAAGTTATGCAAGCCGTTTAAACTGATAGGTCTCTCAAACGTATATTTTCCCGATGAAAAAACAATATCCGAACATTCCGACATTGCATGCTCTATTTTCGCGGCATCCCAATTCGGATTAACGGTAATTCTCATAACGACTGCTCCTTATATAAGTATTATCGAATTCCTTCAGCTTTTTGCTGTTTTCTCGGTTTTCATTCAACTGTAAATTTAACAGTGCGGAACTTGCTCGTTTGCCGAATGGCAATCATCAAACATCTACGATGTTTGATGAAGGGCAAGTTCGAGGAGGCGATGGTTTTCTGTATTACCAAGCCGAAGTTTATTCGC
>CAZWLL010000017.1:0-10173 GCA_964634795.1 uncultured Ruminococcus sp.
GGAAAAACCGCCTTAAAAGGCGGTTTTTCTTCCGGTCGGATACAGGATAACCGCTAAGTACTACAATAGCTTCTCCCTAATTTTATCCTGCATATTCGCACATTTTTTTATTTTTACCGATATAATTAATCCCAAATTTCTTTTGCCATACGGAACACCGCCCATGCTTTGGGCCAGCCGCAGTAAAATGCGGCATGAGTAACTATTTCCGCAATTTCTTCTTTTGTTATACCGTTATTTTTAGCGTTTATAAGGTGATAACGAAAACTCTCATCTATCAAACCTTGTGCCATTAACGCGACTACTGTAACAACGGAACGATCACGCAGTGAAAGCTTGTCTTCTCTGCTCCATACCTCTCCGAAAAGAACATCATCGTTCAATTCCGCAAACTTCGGTGCAAAATCTCCGAGTGCGTCTCTTCCTGCCGTTTGTTTTACTGCCATATTTTTCTCTCCTTTACAGTTTATCGTACTCTTCGTCGGATACCGACTCACACCATTCGGTCTTGCAGTTCTCTCCCGGGACTTCAATCGCAATATGGCTGAACCAGCTGTCTTTTTTCGCTCCGTGCCAATGCTTTACTTCGGCGGGAATCATTACAACACTGCCTTCGTGCAGGCTGATGGCTTCTTTGCCTTCTTCGCAATACCATCCTTCTCCGGCAGTGCAGATAAGCAATTGTCCGCCTCCACGAGAAGCATGATGAATATGCCAATTGTTGCGGCATCCCGGTTCAAATGTCACGTTCGCCGCAAATAATCCTTTTTGCGGATCTGTCAGCGGATTCAGAAATGATTCTCCGATAAAATATTTGGCATAATCTGTGTTTGCACTGCCTAAACCGAACATATTCGCTTTATCAAATGTATTTTTGTCACTGTATTTCATATATCTATCCCCTTATAACTATCTTCACAATGTTTTGTATCGAATCCATACCGCTCCGCTCTCGAACGTCCGAACACCGTCAAGCTTCAGAGGCGTAACTGATTTTTCCATGGGCAAGCCGTCAAATACCGCGCTCATTCCTCCGCGTCCGTCTATTCCAGCACCGATAAGAATACTGATTTCGTCAAGTAATCCCTCGGCAAGAAAACCCGCATTTATATGTCCGCCTCCGACGACAGCCATTCTTTTTACACCGAACTCATCCGATAGAATTTCACACGAGCGTTTCAAATTGATTTTCTCTTTACCGCACGCAATCCAGGATATATGCTGCTTCTTAAGATATTCTAAATATTCACGGCTGACATTCTCACTTGAAATAACAAGCATGGGACATTTTTCATTTGCACAGTCATTCCAAAGCAATGTACCGCGCGTATCCACCACAACTTCATATCCGTCGGCATCAGCAGCCTTATAGAATGCTTCCATTCCGAGAGGTGTCGACACAGCACTTTCGAATTTTCCCGGCAATGCCATTTCCAATTCAGCTGTTACTCGTCCGCTGACATGCGTGGGTGTCTTTAGAGCATCAAGTGTACTGTAATATTCCTCCACACCCGGCAGCTGTTCGGTCATTGCGCAGTCTATGCGTCCGTCTACTGCCGTCATCATATGACAAATTATATACGGTTTGCTCATATAAATTTACTCCTTCAGTTAATTGACTTTACATCTTAACGGTTGTATACTATACATACTCTTAAACCTTAAGTATATAATACTACTTAAAGTGTACTTTAAGTCAATACTTTTTTGAAATTTTCGGAGGATTATTCAAATGATTTATACAGTAGGAGACGTTGCGTCTCACCTCGGTATTTCCGCATCAACTTTGCGATATTACGACAAAGAGGGGTTGCTCCCGTTTGTCGAAAGATCAAGCGGCGGCGTTCGTATGTTTCGCGATTCCGATATTGAATGGCTGAAAATTATCGAGTGCATGAAAAAAGCCGGTATGTCCATTAAAGACATCCGGCTGTATATAGAAATGGCGCTTAAAGGTGACGAAACAATAGATTCGAGGCTTGCGCTGTTCGAGAAACAGCGTGAAATTCTCAAAGCTCGTCTTGAAGAATTGCAGCACACAATGGAAATAGTTGAATACAAATGTTGGTATTATGAAACCGCAAAAGCAGCGGGAACTACCGAGGCGTTAAAGCAGCTTAACGAATCCGAAATACCGCAACGTTTCCGTGTAATCCGCGAGGAGCTTAAGAAGAATTTCAATTGAAATTCATAAGTCCGCAATCCGACCGACCGTACTTATGCCTTAAGAAATTCTATAAATCTATTCCAGTCGTAACGTGAAAGCCAATGTGTGCCTTCTCTCAAGTGGTATCCGATGTCACCCTCGGCAAATCTCTCATCGGGAATCGGCAATCTGTTCGGGTGTACAAAACCTTTTTTACCGATTACTTCCCATGCGGAAGAAGCTGCCGTGCATGAAAGATACTCGGATGTAGGATCGGCCCACTCATCGAGAGATGCCGATGATACATATACCTTTCTCGGTGCGCATGCGGCAATAAGAAAATGCTGATCAAACGGCAGTGTTTCAGCGTTATCCGTGTAGTTTTTCATGTTCTCACAGAACCAGTATCCGAACACTTTTGTGATGTTAGTGAATCTCTCGCCTATTTTTCCTCTTTCAAGAGCGGCACCAGAGCATCCGGAGTCATTTGAATATACATGCGTGAAGCGTTCATCATTTGCGCCTGCCCACAGAGCGGTTTTGCCGAGTCTCGAATGTCCCATTACGCCGACTCTGTTTTTATCGACATAATCAAGCTCGAGGAGGCAGTCAAGCGTTCTTGACGCCGCATATGCCCACATGCCTATTTTGCCGAAATCCTTTTCTTTGCGTTCTCCGTTCTTAAAGAAATGCGCATCCATCATTTTATCATGAGTGCCGTACGAATCGAGAGATACCGATTCGTACTGTATTTCGACAACAATCACATCATTGTCGATTATTTCCTCCGCGGGGTAGTAATATCTGTTGTCGAATGCAATATAAATCATTGCGGGAAGCTTATTCTCCGCACTTGCGTTCTTCGGTACAACAAGATTTACTGGAAAAGAAAAGCTTTCTCCGTCAGGCGTCGGGAAGGTTACCGTCATGTGGTGTTCGATAGCCTTGCCGCACAGGATATTATCCTTTCTGTTTTCCGTCCATGTTGTTTTTCCCAATGTCTTCGGCATTATACCGTACTCGTCATTTGCAAGAATATCGAGTATCTCACGGCGTCTTTCAGAGAAGTTTTCCGCACTTACATCTCTGCCGTCATTCATTTTTAAAATGTTCGGAAGACACCTTTCATTAAGCAAATTTTGCAGCTCGTTGTTCATTTGTGAAGTCCTTTCTTTGTATATAGTGTTTTTGCTATTGTAATCGGAAAAACCTCTGCTGCTCCCCCGAAAATCAAATATTTCGCCGCAGCATTTATCGTGGCTCCGGTTGTGAAAATGTCATCGAAAACAATATATTTGCCGCCCGCAACAATGTTTTCCCGTATCAAAGACATTGTTTCCTCGGCATTGCTTTCGCGTTCATCCGCACTCAGAGCTTTTTGTTCGCATCCGCCGTTTCTGCGCAAGGTATAAGCCCACTCGCAGCCGAGCAGATTCGCCATTCTTTTAACAGCCTCTTCGGACTGATCATATCCGTATTCATTATATTTCTTTTCGGATCGCGGCGGAAACGTGAGAATCCATTCGTGTATATCATATCCTGCGGAATCAAACAGGCGCTTCAGTGCCTCAGCCTCGGTCTTCGCAAAGAAATCAAGCAAAGCCTTTTTCTCTTTGAAGGCGTATATCATCTTCTCAGTTAATCTCTCGCTGCTCTTATTGCTTATATTCAAATAAAAAGTCAGCGATAAAAAGCTTTTTCCGCATATGCGCGTTTTCCATACCGTATTATCCGATATTCCGCAGGTACACTTATCGGCAGTCTGTCCGCATGACGGACACTTATAAAACATTTCTTTTCTGAATTTTGTCAAACATTCCCGACATACGCTCTCACCGTGTGGAGCAGCGCATCCGCAAACCTCACATACAGGAGGAAATACCAAGTCGAGAATAAAATTCAAAATTCCTTTGGCATTCATTGTCGCACATCCTTGTTTTTCTGAAGTATACCATATGTGAAATCGTTTTTCAAGTGCAAATACAAAAAACGGATTTCATCGTATTCTTTTCCGACAGCGGAATTA
The DNA here is from genome assembly GCA_964634795.1 of uncultured Ruminococcus sp. Lineage (GTDB taxonomy): Bacteria > Bacillota > Clostridia > Oscillospirales > CAG-272 > UMGS1696. Next base: position 4,173 of record CAZWLL010000017.1, read on the forward strand.
ATACGGTGCAATCCGTTTAAATTTTATTTCTTCATATTGTACAAGGGAATAAGATACTGTTCTCTTCTTCTCTTAATCTCATCTACATAAGCAGAATCGGTTTCCTTATGGAGCTCCTGAATATACTCATGGTGATTCTTTCTTATACGTGCATCAACCTGAGATATAATAAGCATTGCTATACTTGAACACTGGTCACTTGCTCTTTCAAGATATGTAAGAGTTTCAATGAAGACTATTCCCGCAGTAACCTTGCATTCGCCGCTCTTGAGTCTGTTGATATGGCTGTCGCGCAGATATTGAACCATGTCGTCTATAACCTCTTCGAGAGGCTCAACGCGTTTTGCAAGCTCAATGTCATCGTCATTGAAAGCTTTAACCGCCATATCTATTATATCATCTACGGCATTAAGGATAGTCGACAGCTCATCAACCGCAACGGATGAAAATGAAATTTCCTCGTCTCTGATTTTTTGAGCAAACTCATTTATATTTGTTGCGTAGTCGCCTATTCTTTCGAAGTCGGTTGCCGTCTGAATCATTATATTGACAATTTCGTTTTGCTCTTCCGTAAGCGATACTTTTGAAAGGCTTACCAAATAGTTTTCTACGGCATCGGTAAACGAATCGAGCTTTTCTTCTCTTGTGTTGATTCCGACGGATGTTTCTTCACTGTATTTTTTAAGCTGCGAAATACTGTCGCCGAAATTTTGACGTGCAATATTTCCCATTACGCCAATAAGATTCTTAGCCTCAGCCATTGCAATCTGAGGAACTCCGTATAATTTGGGGTCGAGACCCTCAAGAGCCTGTGCGTAATCGTCATTGCTCTGCATCTCTTCCTTTTTATCCTTTTTAACGATAAGATATGTAATCTTAACGAGAAGGTTTGTAAACGGAAGAAGAACTATAGCGGTAACTAAATTGAAAAACGTTTGGAAATTCGCTATATCGCCGCTTGTCGCAACCTTACCCCACATATCGGGGAATGCACCGCAGGCCTTGAGTATCGTCATCGCAATCATGAAAAGTATCGTACCGATTACATTGAACACGATATGCGCCACACCCGTTCTCTTAGCATCCTTAGACGATCCGATTGAGCATACCATAGCTGTGGTAACACATGTACCGAGGTTAACACCCATGATAAGCGGGTAAACAAGATTCATTGTCATTGCGCCTGTCACGGAAAGTGCCTGCAGCATACCTACCATTGCGGATGATGACTGTACTATCATGGTCAGCACCAAGCCCGTAACAATACCTACTATAGGCATGTCGGTAACTCCGCGGAGTATATTCAAGAAAAGTTCGGACTCCGACAAAGGTTCAACCGATGATGTCATTGACATAAGACCGCTGAAGAGAATACCGAAGCCCATGAAAATCTCGCCTATAGGTTTGGAATTCTTTTTCTTTACAAACATTATAAGAATAATTCCGACTATAAGAGCAAGAGGCGCGAGAGTTGAAGGCTTGAAAAATTCGAGTACGGCATTTCCCGATGAATCGATATCCATCAAACGAATAATCTGTGCCGTAACCGTTGTACCGATGTTCGCACCGAGTACTATACATACCGCCTGTCTGAGGTTAAGAACACCTGCCGTAATTAAGCCGACCGTAATAACAATCGTCGCAGTCGACGACTGAATAACGGCGGTAACCAAGGTTCCCGTGAGCACACCCATGAAAGCATTCGATGTAACCTTTTCAAGAACACGTTTCAGAGTACTTCCCGATGCATTTTTGAGGCCGTCGCCCATGATTTCCATACCATACAGAAACATCGCAAGGCCGCCGAGCAATGTGATTAGCGAAAAAATCGTCATAACAGACTCCCATTAATTCGGCTTGGCCTCTCTCGGTCAAACTTCCATACGTATATACGCGAACCGTGCCAAACCGTATATTTTAAATGTAAAACCTACGTATTTAATATAACATTTTCTTGCAAAATCAATGTTTCACTTTTTTAAATCAATTGTTAACTTAAAGTTAATTGTGAGCTCGGTCCAAAATCTATAACGATTAATGCTCATCCATGCAGTCAAGCATTGTATTTATTGCTTATTGCTTATTGCTTATTGCTTATTGCTTATTGCTTATTGCTTATTGCTCGAGTGTCGGATGCCATGATTCGCTGTCGGCGTAATTTTTCACGGGAAGTATATTATAATTCACTTCTCCTATGCCGTTCTCGTCGATAATCAATTGTACCTGAAGAACGGAAGAATATTCATCACCGTACTTTTCCGCTCCGTTTATGAGAGAGCCCAGAGAGTACGCAATATATCCGTCTCCGTAATTTTCGGATGCGGCTATACTTTTGCAGTTTGTGGCGACAACCAAATCGGCACCCGAATCGATAAACGAATGAAAATCCGACTTCATTTCATCATTTACCGTTTCGGATGTTCTTATCATCACTGCCACGTAATCACGTGACGATGATGCGTTTTCAATCCATGAGATAATGCCCGGTACATTTTCCGTACTGTATGTACATGGGTATAAAGCTATTTCCACACCGCTTGACTGTGTCAGATACATAGCCTTTCCCGCATCTCCCCATATTATTCCCTTATTTTCCAATGCCGTTTTTGTATCGGCGTAACCGGCAGAACCGTAATCCTTTGTTCCCGGACATTCCAATGAAACGGCATCTATACCTCCGAGTGAAAGTATATCGACATTTTTAGTCGGAGCCTTATACCAGCCTATTTCCTCGTCATCGTCCTTTTCACGGGCTGTAAGCTCATCTGAGTCCGAAAAAACCGATGACAGAAAAGTAAATGTACAGTTGTCGCTCATCGTAACATCCGTCATGTTCTCGAGAAAATACTCTCCGCCACGCTCGTCATAAACACTGCCTAAGGTTCCGTACGAATTACTTCCGAGCATCGAGCCTAAATTGAGGGAACCTGTAAATGTCATTACATACTCCTCATATGAATACTCAGGCTCCTCGATTTTCTCGATTGTCTCCGCTTCATCCGACGGGACACTTTTCTCAGGTTTTGTTAATCCTGCCGCATAAGTCGCATCCGTATGGAGAACATCGGAAAGGAAAATTCCTCCCGCCAAAAATAAGCACATGCAGGTTATGTACAGAGTTCTTTCTATGGTTATTTTCTTTAAGGTATTCATAAACTATTCATTCCCAAGCAAGTAAAAATATATCATAATGAAATAAAGTGTCATTACCTCTCATTGCCGTATTGTTTTTCTCGTTTATTTTACCATAAAAAAGTTCAAAATGCAATACAAGCCTGCATATTATATGCAAATCATGACTTTCTCGGTATATTATATTCACCTCATCTCGGGACGGCGGAAGCATCCGCGGAGAATTATCGAGTATGTTATTTTTTTGCACAATATAGTTACATTTAATCTAATTTAGCACTTGATTTTGTTATTTATTTATGGTATTCTTGTATTGAAGCAAAGCCGTACAGTGTTTACATAAGTTTATTGCATATAAAACTCTCGGCTCTGCATACAATGATAATTTATATTTATTTTTTGGAGGATTTTATGATTTTAAGACCGCCGTCAGTGCCGCTTATCACGGTAGACCCTTATTTTTCAGTATGGTCACCCGCTAACCGTCTTACCGACACACAAACAGTTCACTGGACAGGAAAACCGAATACTATTATCGGTACAGCTGTAATCGACGGTGAGAGCTACCGCTTCATGGGCAAGCTCAACCGCAACGACAACAGCAAGGCCCTCACACAGGTTTCCTATAATTGTGATGCTCTCTCCACATACTACACCTTCGAAGGTGCCGGCATCTCCCTCTCACTCACATTTATGACTCCTCTCTTCATGGATGATCTGAGCATAATGTCTCGTCCTGTAAGCTATCTCAAAACCGCTGTTAAATCCACAGACGGCAGCAAGCATTCCGTTACGGTTAAAATTTCCGTATCCGAAGAAATCTGCCTCAACTATCGCGGCGAAGACGATGTAGTTACAGAAGAGATTACCTCGGATTCTTTCAAGGGTATAAAGATCGGAAGCGTTAAGCAGCCCGTTCTCGCAGTATCCGGTGATGACATCAGAATCAACTGGGGTTACTTCTATCTCGCAGTTAACTCCGGCAAGGCTTACGCAGAAAAGGTTTCATCTCCCTTTATTCCGCGCAGACATGACGACAAGGCTCCCGAAGGCTTCAAAGAAGAAATGACATTTGTTTCCGCGGAAGCTGAGCTCTGCACAGCATGCGCTCAGACAGCACTCTTCACATTCTCATATGACGACGTTAAGTCCATCGAATATTTCGGTGAAAAGCTTACATCATATTGGAATAAGGACGGCAAGTCAATCGTTGCCGCTATCGAAGAAGCATACGGTGATTATGACTGTCTCACAAAGAAGGCTGCTGAATTCTCAGATAAGCTCTTCCTCGACGCAACACGCGCAGGCGGCGAAAAGTATGCCGAAATCTGCGAGCTTGCATATCGTCAGGCAATAGCCGCTCACAAGGTTGCCGTTGATACCGACGGTAAGATTCTCTTCATCTCCAAGGAATGCTTCTCCAACGGATGCGCTGCTACAGTTGACGTAAGCTATCCTTCAATTCCTCTCTTCCTCTGCTTCAATCCCGAGCTCGTATGCGGTATGATGCGTCCCATCTACAAGTATTCACGTACTCCCGGCTGGATATTCGATTTCGCTCCTCATGACTGCGGTCAGTTCCCGCTCGTTCACGGACAGGTATACGCAGGCAACCACATCGAAGGTCAGATGCCCGTTGAGGAATGCGGCAATATGCTTGTTATGGCTGCAGCGGTATGCATCGCTTCCGGCGATACAAAGTTTGCAGAAGAAAACCTCGACCTTCTCGAATCTTGGGTTAAGTACCTTGTAGCTCACGGTGATGACCCCGAAAACCAGCTTTGCACAGACGACTTCGCAGGTCACCTTGCTCACAACTGCAACCTCTCACTCAAGGCTGTTATGGGTATCGCAGGTCTCGGTATAATCTATAAGATGCTCGGCCGTGAATCCGATTACGAAAAGATGATTGCCGAAGCTAAGAGAATGGCCGCAGGATGGGCAGAACGCGCAGCAAACGGCGACGGAAGCTACCGTCTCGCATTCGACAGAGAAGGCACATGGTCAATGAAGTACAATATCGTTTGGGATAAGCTCATGGATACCGGTATTATGGACAAGGGCGTAATCGCAACCGAATTTGCTTCCTACAAGAAGCACATCAACCATTACGGCATGCCTCTCGACAACAGAGAAACATACACAAAGTCCGACTGGCTCATTTGGACAGCAACACTTTCCGAATGCCGCAAGGGCTTTGAGGAATATGTAGCTCCTCTTTGGGAAAGCTATAATTGCTCACTCTCACGTGTTCCTATGACCGACTGGTACAACACCGTTACAGCTAACCAGATCGGATTCCAGCACAGATCCGTTGTAGGCGGACACTTCATAAAACTCCTCGAAGCTACAGGCAAAATGAAGAGCTGGAAGAAGTAATTCGGCTTCTAACTGAATAATTCATTCAAAAAACACCCGTATCTTTGAAGTGAACCCCAATAGTTAGACACTTTTGGAGGTGCATATCACTTCACGATACGGGTGTTTTCGGTTATATTAAGGAATCGCTGTGACGCATACTTATTTTTTATCTTCTTTTTTTCAGAGAAGCATATGCGCCGCAGGCAGCTGCCATAGCTCCCGCAAATACTGCGTATACCGATGCGTCAAATGTTTGAGGTGCTTCCTCGACTGCATTCGCACTGCTTTCAACTGCGGTTTCTTCAGCTGTTTCGGTGTTTTCTTCTACGGCAGCTGTTGTTTCTTCCGCATCCGCAGCTTCATCTGCTGTTGTGGTTTCTTCGGTTTCTTCCGCGGCTGTCTCTTCGGTTCTCTGCGAAGCGGGCTTTACAAGGTAAACGGGAAGGTTGTTTGTCGTTGCCGAAGCCGATGTAATCAAGCTCCAGCTTGAGTGTTCCCTCGGTGAACA
>CAZWLL010000017.1:10273-16449 GCA_964634795.1 uncultured Ruminococcus sp.
TCGTTGCCGAAGCCGATGTAATCAAGCTCCAGCTTGAGTGTTCCCTCGGTGAACATATAAAGTCTGAACCACTGAACATTCGCGCGGTTAAAGCTTTCATCATATGACGATGCGAGATATGTGTCAAGCTTCAGCTCATTCCATCCGTCCTGCAGTTCAAGCGCGTTTACATCCCAGTGAACTTCCTGTACGTCACATGTGGGCTTAGAGCAAATTTCAAGCTGACCATCTCCCGTATAATTATCAATGCCTTCCACATAGATACGAGCATACAGATAGTCATAGTTTGAAATATCGACAATTCTCTACTTAATTGCGAACTTTATTTTAATAATCATTTAATATAGGCTTATAAGCGATGCCGTTCGGCGTTCTTTTGCTTAAAATTATGTTAACCGGTCTGATATTGTTATTTTTCTCTTTTATGATACAGTGCAATCTTGCTTTTCGAGCATACTCCACCGTCTTTTATCACTTCGTTTCCGCAAAGTGACAGTGCTATCGTGTTTTCACCCGAATGCGTGAATTCGGTTATATCGAGCACATAAGGCTTGAATATAAGTCTTCCCGCCTCTTTGCCGTTAATCGAAACCGAAACGACTCCGTTTACGTTTTCGGAAGAAAACAATACTTTAGATGTGTCATCTCTCACTGTAAAAGTACACTCGCTGCCGCGCACCGATACGATTTCGGCAAGCTTTAATTCGTCATCGTCTTCTTTTTTAATTCTGACAAGGCTGTCGGGATTGAATCCAAGCACTAATGATGAATGCTCGGGTACGTACACATCATACTCAAATCCGTTGTCGGTCATTTCCGCATACATTTCGTATGTTTTTCCGCTGAACGGATCGAATCTGTCGGCGGAATAATTATAAGGTACCGCTATTTTTCCGTGTACTCCCTCATCTCCGTTATTTATAACGGCGCAGAACGGACATCCGCTCTTTGTCATATTAAGAAATACCGTGTTGTCCGCATGATTGTCATGTATGAAACGAACATCGTGCTTCACATGCTTATCGAGAAAAGCGGCGAAATCGGTTCCGCGGTAAAGCAAACCGTTTTCGGTCACGAATCTACCGATTTTTTCCACAATTTCCGCACTGAGTCTGAGTCTTGTGTCAATTAGCAGTATCTTGTATTCATACCTGTCGATATGTATCTCACCGTCATGAATATGAGCCTTGTTCATTAAGTTGTCTATCGTAAGGTAATTAAAAGGATATCCCGCTTCATACAGCTTCTCGACGGGATTTTCGGGTATATAGTCATCCGAGCACAAAACCGCGCAAACGGGATTGTTGGAGCCTGCGGAGTTTAACCATGACATTCGTTTTGTATAAAGGGAAGCTTTTTTATATTCGCACCACAGAGGAGACTCTTCAGCCATAGCCTCGGTGCATTTTCCCGGTATAATCATACTGCCCGAGCAGGACAACGCACTGTTGATTTCGCACATAAACTCATCGGGTGATACGGAATTTACTCCGTTAAAAAGCTCTGCCGCACACCTTGCCACACCGCGGTGTCTCGCAGTATCCGATATCGCCTTCAATTTAAGAGGCAGTTTTTCATCGCTGTCGTAACGTACCCCGCCAAACGGCACGTCGAATTGTGACGAATACGCAATATCGGCAATGTCACCGAACATGCTGCCCGTAAGACCTACTCCATGCTCCGTACACCATTTTGCAATCGGCGAAAGAAATGAAGCGGAAATTCTTTTTCTCAGCATGTTATTGTAAATAAATTCCGCTTCTCTGCGCTGTTTTTTTACCTTAGGTTCTGTGAGAAGTGATACAAGCTGTGATATATCGCCGCCCGACATCATCCATTCTTCATCCATGCCGTAGCTCCAAAGAATTTTATCGGACGCATTTTCACGCTGAACCATATTAAATCCTAAGATTGTAGAACCGAAATAGTCATGCAGCTTTGAATTATAACCTTCAAGTGTGCCGGATATTATATTTTCCGCGGAATACGGGTTTAGAATATCAATTCTGCTCTTGTCGCCGTATCCGAGAATTATATCACATTGCTCGTACCCGTCATCCGCTCCGAGCTTCACATCGGTCAAAAGTCCGTTTTCTTTCTTTACGAATACATTCATTAAGACCTCGTCACCCGAGCGTCTGTCGGCAGTCGGTTTAAGCAGCAGCACCCTTTCGCACGCTAAAGGCTCCTTTGAAACGATTTCTGTTTCAGCCGCCGCAAAGCTGTCTCGTATAAACATGAGCATGAATCTTTTTTTCGCAGCTTCGAGAACCGACGACAAGGTATCGGCAATGTTATCATTAAGTCCGCACTCGGGCATCGATATAATAAAACCGTCTATACCTTTTCTATGGAACAAATCCATGCGTTCTATAAGCTTTTCCGCACTGTCATCCTCTTGCCATTGCCATATCGGGTACGGTGAATACTGCGCACCCGGATTTCTCCATATTTCTTTAACTATATCGTACATTTTACTCACCTAAGCAATATATTATTTATTATTTAACGATTATAGCACACGCCGTATTAAAAAGCAATCCCAAAGAAAGCTATTGCTCACGGCGGTGCACAGCAAAAAACGCTGTCACAGTGACAGCGTTTTTCTATATTATTCTATTTTTTTATTCATTTTTAAAGAGTCTTTAAATAATCTCGTACTATATTCGGGAAGTTTACGGGTTTGTCTACCTTAACGAAATCTATAGCCGAATTATAAACAGGCTCATCGTTTCCGCCCATACCGTAATCGTCTCCGAAATATGTTGTCTCGGAAATATCGAATCCGTTAACCTTGCAGAAGTCCTCAACAGCGTAATATTTATTATACGGCTCGGGTACCATATCAAACGAGCTTGAACCGCCTACAAATACACTGTATTCCGGGAACGCCGCCGCAACATCTGCATAAATAGCACGTCTCTTTGATCTGTCGGAATCGAATGTCAGCTTATCCTGAATCAATGCTTTAGTGCCGAGCAGCGGGAATGTGACACATCCCGACGGATGTATTTCAACCGTATCTCCGACATATTCTTCATAGCCGAGCGAATGTCTTAGTCCGTTGATTCTCGCGGTAATACTCTCGCGGTCACACGGCAGACTCATGTCGCGGATGTATTCCAAATCTCCTTTTTCTTCTCTGTAAACGGCATACTGTAAACCGTAATTGCCGAGGATCTCTATTGGGTATTTTCTGAGCTGCGCGAATATACGTCTGATCTGCCCCGCCCCGACTATTACAAGGCGAAGTCCCGCATCCTTAAGCTCATCGAGAGCCGCAATATTCTCATCGCTGATCCACGTTCTGTGTTCAGTCAGCGTTCCGTCAAGATCAAGAGCAAATACTTTCTTTTGCATAATTCAAGCCATTTACCGTGCCGGTCATTAAATCGCATTGCACCGCACAGTATTCCCTTTCCGGTATCATTGGTTTTTCATATCGTCGGTATGAATCCGTAAAACATACCATTTTAATATTGTATCAGTTATGAAAGCTTATTTCTGTTTCATTTTGTTAACTTTTTCATCATTCGGGGTCACATAGGCTGTCCAGTTGGTACTGTAAACCACAAACCCGGGTTTTGAGCCTGCGGGCTTTTTAACCTTCGACACTCTTGTGTAGTCCACAGGAATCATGACACCGCCTTTAGCCTTCGAATTGCTTGCCGCAATTTCCGCGGCTTCGGTAAAGGTTTGCTCATCCGGTTCTTCCGTACTGTCATCGAGTACAAGAACAACATGTGAACCGGGTTGATTTTTAACATGGAACCACCAGTCCCATCTCTGCGCCGTTTTGGTGGTAAGATAATCATTCGCTATATTGTTTCGTCCGCAGAGGACGGTATGTCCGTCCGTTGTTTTATATTTTATGATACTCGGTGTACTTTGCTTTTTCTCGGTATAGTTTTTCATTTTCGATGCATAACCGCTGTGATAAAGCTCCGCGCGTATCTCGTTAAGCTCTTTTTCGCCGTCCGCTCTTGTCAATGAATCCAAAACCGTGTAGATATAGTTAAGCTCTTCCTCAGCTTTCTCAAGCTGCTCCGTAAGGTGAATTTTAGCCGCTTTTGCTTTATTATATTTTTTATAATATTTCTGAGCGTTAGCGGACGGAGTAAGCCTTTTATCAAGAGGTATTTTTACATCCTCGTAATTTTCACTGTAGTAGTTTTGAAGAACACAGCTGTCATCCCCGCGTTTCAGCCGATAAATATTCGCCGTTATGAGATCTCCCCAAAGCTTATATTTATCTCCGTTTTCGCATTCGCTCAGCTCACTTCTCTGAAGCGACATTTTCTTCGTAATTCGCGTCTCGGCATTGGTTAAAAGCTTAAATATGTCACCGGCTTTTTTATGCAGTCTTTCCTCTCGGCTTCTCTCACCGTAATATGTGTCAATCATTTCGCCGAAAGAATCTGATTTTTCGATGACCGCCGTTTTGCCGAACTGCCTTATCTCGCAGAATGCGTATTCAATCGGAACACCGTCCGTATTTTTAACAATGTACGGCGCACCGATTGTATTTTTTATCGCGTTTCGCATTTCGAAAAACTTTTCCGTAAGTGAACGCGCAGCTTCCTTCATGGTCGCGTCTGTTTTTCCCGCGGCTCTGTATACTATCTCACGTGCTATTATGGGAGCAATACCGGAAAAGCTCGACATGATAAACTTTTCCGCCGGTCTGTCGTCCTCCGATTGCGATGCCAATGCATTGAAAAATCTCTCGTCAACACTTTCGTCAAGCGGATTGTATTTGTCCTGCTTCGGAGGAAGCTCGTATTTCATTCCCGCAAGCACCTGTCGTTTTTCACTTGTCGTAAAATCAATGGATTTCAGCACACCGATTATCTTGTCTGACGCATCAGTGATAATTATATTCGAAAACCTTCCCATAAGCTCGCATATAATATGCTTTTGCGTCGGGAATCCGAAATCATCATGTGTATCGAATGTAAGACGTGCCGCTCTTTCAAATCCGAGCTGCTCCGCTCCCGCAAATCTGGCGCCTTGAAAATGCTTTCTGAGCATCATGCAAAACATCGGAGGAGTAGCGGGATTTTCGAATTTTAACGAAGTTAAATTCATTCTCGCACCGTTTCCGCCTGCGGATATGTCAAGTCTGTGCTCCGCACCTGCACACCGTACGACCAAAACCGCTTCTTCCTTCGATGGCTGATATATTTTGTCAACCTTGCCGTTTATAAGCTTGCTGTTAATTTCCGCTACGATAAATCGCAGCATTCCGGCATCATAAGCCATTATTTACCTCTTAAAAATGTTATATATCATCGTCTTCGATGTTCTCTGTATCTCTGTAGCAAACAAATGGAAGACATTTGTCATACAAGACAAAACCAACCGCCTCGGCAGTCTTTATCGACGGAATGTTGTCCTCGGTACATACGTATTTAACGTTATTGCCAAGTGACAGCAAATAATCTGTCAGCGCCGCAACACATGACGAACCGTAACCTTTTTCTCTGTAATTGCTGTCGCATTCAACCGTAATTTCGGCACATCCGTCTTCCTCGGCAATGTCGTTAAGTCCCGCAAAACATACTATCTTGCCGTCCTCACGTATAACAGCCATTCTGTCAGCCTCATCACTCGAATCAAGTGAGAATTCGTCAAGCGGTATATCTCCATAATTCTCGCCGTCTAAAGTGTCGATAATTTCGCACATCGGAAGAATTTTCGACTTATCGGGAGAGGTGCATCGATATTCATAATGCACTTTGTCAACGGCATCCGCACAATCATATCCCAGCTTTTCCATAATCGGTTTCAATTCATCCGAAAGATATTTTCTTGCCTCCATCGTAAACGGATTGTCACCGAAACGTTTCTCGAATTCTTCGGCTATTTTAACCGTGAACGAGTATGTAATTATTTCGTTTTCACCACTGCTTTTTCTGTGAAGCTCAAACGGCATTGCTATATGACATTCATCCCCGAGAACATAATCCTCAAGTTCTTTATCTTCAAGTCTTATCATAACTATTCTCCTATTATTTCTCAATTGCTCATGAAAATTCTCGGGAGCGGGATGGTTCGCTCAACTATTCAGCTGAAGTATATTCCCACTCTGCTCTTATATTAAACCTTGGAGAATTTTCAGTCATGAAAATTCTCGGGAGCGGGATGGTTCGCTCAACTATTCAGCTGAAGTATAT
>CAZWLL010000017.1:16549-43645 GCA_964634795.1 uncultured Ruminococcus sp.
ATTCTCGGGAGCGGGATGGTTCGCTCAACTATTCAGCTGAAGTATATTCCCACTCGCCTGATATAACGAAGAAAAACTCCGTATATCTTGTGTCAAGCCTGTCTTCTTCGGCTTTTCCCGCACCGAATAAGCCCGCAGCCCAGTTGTAATAAGAATAAAATCCGCTGAGCTTTCTGCCGGAAACGAAGTAGCCTTGATTTTCACCCGCGAACGGGAAGGTATATATCGTGTGTGTCTCGGGAGATGTGCAGCTTTCAGTGTAGTGTGACTGTATGTAAACAATCTTTTTGTCGGGCAGCATTTCGCTTAGTTCATCGCGAAAATCGTTTGTATATTCCAGCAAACGTGAATCAACCGCACAAAATATCGAGCGTTCAGCCTCATCCGACAGCGCCGCTATCTTTTGTGTAAGAGATACCTCGGCATTTGTACTGTCTGCGTCAGTTGCATCTGCAGCTGCATTCTCGGCACTGTATGACACTATATTGAATTTTCTGTTAGGTGATACCGTTGAATTAACAAAAAACAGCTCGGATATATACGAACAGTATTTTTCGCTGAGTCCTCCGTCATCCTCAAGCCTTTGCAGAAGGTTCTCATAACGTGATTCGTCTGTTTGTTTAAACAGAATATTTACTATTGACAACTGCAGACTGTCAAGGTTAAGGTATACATCAGAAACGTTATTATACTGCTTAACAAATCTCGTGAAGTGTCCAAGAGTGCTGTAGGTCTCATCGGCATTGTAGTCCACACCGATAACAATAACATCCGCATCGGCGATTTCCGAACGCATATCATAATACACCGCATATGTATTGCTGTCCGCTTTAACTTTTTCAGACGCGATGCGAACTCTCAAAGGAAACAACAGCTCTATCCCGTCAGGTGTTAAAAACAACAGAATCGATAACTGTATTATCACCGCAGCGACAATAAAGGTTAATACATGCCGTATCTTTGTTTTCACATTAATCTCCTCACAAAAGCAATAGTAAATATATTGTAGCTTATTTTTACGTCAAAATCAATATTATTCCGACAATTTTAACTCTTCTTGATTATATTTGTGCGAGACGAGCCGCATATTTATTTTTTCTCATAAAAAGTTACAAATTTAAAAATTCATATATGGATTTGCGGGTTATTGTATGGTATAATATATTATATGTACACTGAGACAAGTGTGCCTGATATGATATTATCGCGACAAAAAATACCGAAAGGACATAAAAATGCCAAGATACATAGAAAAAGTCGAATCGCTCACGCTGCCGGTTATACCGCTGCGCGGAGTTGTTGCCTTTCCGTCAATTCCGGTAAATTTCGAGCTTGAACGTGATATTTCGAAAAAAGCTTGTCAGGCGGCTCTTTCATCGAATATGCTTGTTTTCCTTCTTACTCAGAAGGATATTGCCATAGACAATCCCACTGACGACGATTTTTATAAAATAGGCTGCGTTGCGCAGATAAAGCAAACTCTCTCAAAAAATCAAGACGGCAACATACGTGTTATCGCCGAAGGCTACTGCCGTGCGGAGGTTGTTAAGCTGCACAGGGATAAAGAATATATTACAGCGGACGTTCTGTCGAAAACACTTACCTCCGACACGGGAGTTTTGGATTTACGTGCGGAAGCACTTATCAACGAAGCGCTTAATGCACTCGAAGAAATGCTCCAGTTCCATCCGACAATATCCGGTGATTACATGACGACTGCGTCATCTATAAATAATCCCGGTCTTCTTGCCGACTTTATCGCATCCAGCGCATTCGTGCGTTATCAGGATAAAGCATCTGTTTTGGAAATATTCGACCCTCTCAAGAGACTTGAAAAAACCATCATTCTGATTGAAAACGAAATGAAGCTGCTTCAAGCCGAGGTTGACGTGCAGCGCAAGGTAAAAAAAGCCATAGATGACAATCAGCGCGACTATTACCTCCGCGAACAGCTCAAAGCTATCGAATCGGAGCTCGGAATAGACGAAGAATCAAGCGAGCTTGAAAAGAGAATGTCTAAAATGACTCTCCCCGATGAGGTTCGCGAAAAGCTCGAAAAGGAAATCGCAAAGCTTGCAAAAGCTCCGAACGGTTCTCCCGAAGCAGCCGTAATACAAAACTATATTGAAACATGCCTTGATATACCGTGGAACAAAAAAACTCACGACCGAGTCGATATAGAAGCGGCTAAAAAAATACTTGATGCGGATCATGACGGACTTACCAAGGTTAAGGAGCGTATTCTCGAATACCTTGCGGTAAAGCAGCTTAATCCGGAACTCAAAAATCAGATTCTCTGCTTTGTAGGCCCTCCCGGAGTCGGCAAAACCTCACTCGGAGCATCCATCGCCCACGCAATGAAAAGAAAATACGTGCGCGTATCTCTCGGAGGCATTCGAGACGAAAGTGATATTCGAGGACACAGAAAAACATATATCGGCTCAATGCCCGGACGTATTATAACTTCACTCACACAATGCGGTACTCTCAATCCCGTAATGCTGCTTGATGAAGTAGACAAAATGTGTTCCGATGTACATGGTGACCCCGCGTCCGCGCTTCTCGAAGTACTCGACGGAGAGCAAAACAAAGCCTTCCGCGACCACTTTATCGAGCTGCCGGTGGATTTGTCGGACTGCTTGTTCATAGCAACCGCTAACACCGTCGATACAATTCCGCGTCCGCTTCTTGACCGTATGGAGGTCATAGAGCTGCACACTTACACTCCTTCCGAAAAACTCGCTATAGCAAAGCATCACCTCGTTCCGAAGCAGCTTAAACGTCACGGACTCAACAAGCGAATGCTTAAAATCACCGACGATGCCATTAACGAGATTATCTCGGGATACACACGTGAATCGGGCGTAAGAAATCTCGAGCGTGAAATCGCCTCCATATGCCGCAAAAGTGCGAAAAACATCGTTGAAAACGATGTCAAATCCGTTTGCGTTGACAAATGCGATATCGAGCCTCTTCTCGGGCCGAAAAAATTCATTGACGATGCGCTTATCCAGTCGGATCTCGTCGGTGTCACAAACGGTCTCGCATATACCGAGGTCGGCGGAGACATGCTCAAGGTGGAAGTATTGGCGGTTGACGGCTCAGGCAAAATTGAGCTCACGGGAACCATAGGCGACGTCATGAAGGAATCCGCTCACATCGCGGTTACGTATGTGAGAGCTCATGCCGATGAATACGGCATTGACAAAAACTTCTACAAAACCAAGGATATACACATACACATTCCCGAAGGAGCTGTCCCGAAGGACGGCCCCAGCGCGGGTGTTACATTGACAACATCCCTCGTAAGCGCGCTCTCGGGACTTAAGGTGCGTCACGATATCGCTATGACAGGTGAAATTACCCTGACGGGACGCGTGCTCCCAATCGGTGGACTCAGAGAAAAATCCACCGCCGCATATACAATGGGTATTCGTACATTATTGATTCCGAAAGAAAATATGCGTGATATTGCAGAGCTCGACGAGGTTGTGCGCAATGAAATCAAATTCATTCCGTGTGAAACCTTGAATGATGTACTTACAACCGCACTTGTTTTCCCGACAGATAATGCCGAGGTGCAATGCGGTGATACCGATGAGAAAAAAGAAACCATTCCGAATGTACTTATCGCTCAGAATACGCCGAGAGTATACGGAAATAACTGATTGAATTCCGAAATGAAACTTAATCTCAATAATTCCTCGCTTAAAATATCCGCAGGACTGATAAAACAGATTCCCGCGGACAGAATTCCGCAGGTCGCATTTTCGGGACGCTCAAATGTCGGCAAAAGCTCGCTTATAAATTCTCTCCTTTTGCGGAAAAGCCTTGCGAGAGTCAGCGGTGAACCCGGAAAAACCATAACGATTAATTTCTACGACATAGATAAAAAATTATATCTTGTAGACCTTCCCGGTTACGGCTATGCGAAAAGAACATTCGAAGAGAAAAAGCTGTGGTCTGCACTCACGGACGGTTTTTTCACCTCAAATAAAAATATAGACTCTCTGCGGCTTGTATGCCAGCTTATCGACTCGCGAACAGGTCCTACTCAGGATGACTGCGATATGTTGTACTATATGCGCGAATCGGGACTTCCGTACATAATAGTCGCAACAAAAACCGACAAGCTTAATGCATCGGAAAAGGTCAAGTTCGATGAAATAATCGCGGAAAACGAGCTTACACGTGACATTCCGCTTGTAAAGTATTCGTCGAAAACAAACCTCGGAAGAGATGAGCTTTGGAAGAAAATATGCGAATACTGCGGCTTGTAAATCAAGTTAAAGGAGTTTGATTTTGCTTACACTCAGTACCGATACAATAATCGAATATCTTTTTGTAATTCCGTGCGTACTTATAGCATTGACATTTCACGAGTTTGCTCACGGTTATACGGCATATAAGCTCGGTGATCCGACCGCAAAAAACCTCGGACGGCTCACACTGAATCCTCTGCGGCACCTTGATATTCTCGGAACACTGTGCATGATATTCTTCCATTTCGGATGGGCTAAGCCTGTTCCGATAAACGCACGATATTTCAAAAAGCCTAAACGCGATGTAGCTCTGACCGCGGCGGCAGGCCCCATCATGAATTTCATTCTCGCTTTCGTCGGGGTTCTCATATACCGTATACTTATCAGAATCTTCACATTATTCCCCGCCACATCTGATTTTACTTATTATCTTCAGTATTCCGCAGTCACATTGTTTTCGTATTTTCATGTACTGAATCTCTCACTCGGAGTTTTCAATCTGATACCCGTACCGCCGCTTGACGGCTCGAGAATATTCGGCATTTTTCTGCCGGCGAAGTGGTATTTCGGAATAATGAAATATGAGAAATATATCCAGCTTGTTCTTCTTGTACTTCTTTGGACCGGTCTTCTTACCACCCCTCTCTCATCACTTGTTTCATTAATTTCCCGCGGAATGCAATGGCTGGTATCATGGATATAAACGAAGTACAACAAGACGGCACGATTAATTATAAGTTCGAACTTTTCGAGGGTCCTCTTGAGCTTCTTTTGAATCTTGTGGATCGGCACAAAATGAAAATCGATGACATTCCGATTGATTTGCTGTGCGAGCAGTATATGAATTACATACGTGAGGCACAAATGTATAACATAGACCTCGCATGTGAATTCACATACATGGCAAGTGAGCTGATGCTGATAAAAAGCCGTATGCTTCTTCCGCGCGACGACAAAAAGGATGAAGACCCGCGCAAGCCTTTGGTTGATGCTATGCGTGAATATCAGAAAACTAAATTAGCCGCTGCCGAGCTATCCGACTTATACGGCGAATTCGGCGGTCGTTACGTGAAAGAGCAGGATGAAATTTCGAAAGATAAAAAATACGTAGCCGACCATTCAGTCGAGCTTCTTCGTGCGGCTTTTATTCATGTTCTGACCGAAACAAAGCTTACGGAAAAAACAGTACAGGAAAAATTCTCCGAAATAGTCAACGCGCCTCGAATTCCCGTAGGTGAGCTGATGGTATCTCTTATAGACACATTAAAGTCCGGTCGAATATACCTTGACAATTATTTCAAAAGCTCTATGAATAAATCGGAAATGATCGGAAAATTCATCGGCGTGCTGGAACTCATCAAAAGCAAAATCGTTTCCGTCGAAAGCTGTTCCACCGAAAACGGAATAACCGATATGATTTCGCATATCACATTAACTCTGATAGGCAGTGATGAGGATATAAAAAAGGCATCTCTTGACCTATATCAATAATAACGGGTACCTTATGGAAAACCATGAAAACACAGAGGAATATGTTGTAACCGCCGAAACATTTGCGACAATCGAAGCTTGTCTTTTCGCGGCGGGTCATCCGCTTACATATTCCCGTCTTGCCGAAGTACTTGATGTATCTGCGGCAAGATGTGCGGATATTGTAGAGAAAATGGCTTCAATATACAACAGCGAGTCGAATCACCGCGGCATTATACTTGTAAGATTTCCCGATTCGTGTCAGCTGTGCACTAAAGAAAAATACTCGGCAGATATTAAAACCGCTCTCGCTATCAAGCGCGGAGGCAATCTGTCGCAGTCGCTTCTCGAGGTGCTGGCGATAATCGCATACAATCAGCCCTCCACAAGAGCATTCGTGGATACCGTTCGCGGTGTGGATTCAAGCTATGCCGTAAGCGCACTTCAGGAGAAGGATCTCATCGAATCATGCGGAAAGCTTGATGTACCTGGAAAACCGACATTATTCCGCACAACCGATACTTTTCTGAGAGTATTCGGTTTATCATCGATAACAGAATTGCCTGAGGTTACGGTTAAAGGCGACAGCGGAGATGAAATTAAACTTACCCCGTCCTCTCTTGATGAGACTACAGATGACAATACCGAATTAAAGGAGTGATTGCATGGTTTTTTTGCGGATAGTTATCATTTTAGCTGTTCTCATTATAGCTTTGCTGTCGCTTAATTTGAAAATATTCTTAAAATACGACGGAACAATATGCTTGCGCGTAGGTATCGGGCCTGTTGTGCTGAATATTCTTCCGAAAAAAGAAAAAAAACTTCGGCTGCGTGATTTTACATACGATAAATATTACGCTAATCTTGAGAAGAAGAAAAAAAAGCAATTAAAGAAAGCCGAAAAAAAGAAAAAGAAACACAAATCGGATGAACCGAAAAGTGATGCTCCTGCCGAAGGCGGCAGTTCGGAAGACAAGCTGTTTACCGTTTCTTCTGTTCTTGATTTTATTTCTTCTGAATTTCCGAAAGCAATATCGAAGCTGAAAATCAATATTAAAAAATTAATCATAACCGTAGGCGGTTCCGATGCGGCGAAAATTGCCCTAAGCTACGGAAAGGTTGAAGCCGCCGTTTCGCTGATTATCGAGCTTCTCGACAACAAAACGAAGCTCTCTCCGATTAAAGAAGGCACCGTAATGGTTTATGCAGATTTTCTCTCGGAGAAGACAACGGTAAATTTCGATTTTTCCGTAAAAATTAGCATCGGTTCAATACTCGGTATAGCTATCGGAGTTGTGGTTTGGTTTATAAAAAACAAATTCGCAAGCGATGCCGAGAAAATATCCCATACCGCAAACAATACCGATATGAAAACAGCATAATAGTGCTCTATAAAATATATGAATTTTTAATTAACGGAGGTTTATATGCCTGATAATACAAATAAGCTCGGAGATATGACAAAATCCTCTCTCGACTCGATAAAAACAATGCTTGACGCAAACACCATTATCGGTGACCCAATACAGACACCGTCCGGCACAACCATAATACCAATATCAAAAATCACCGTCGGCTACGCCTCCGGAGGTATCGATTACGCTAAAAAGGATGCTCCGCGTGATTCACACAACAATAACTTCGGCGGAGGCGGCGGAACGGGAATCACTGTTACACCGGTTGCGTTTCTTGTTGTCTCATCCGACGGCAATGTTGATATTCTCAATGTAAACACACCTACACAATCCGGAAACACAGACTCAGTTTCTTCTGTCGTTGGATTCCTTGAACGTTCTCCCGAATTAATCGAAAAAATCAAATCGATTTTCTCCAAAAAGAACGGCGAAAACGACATATAATTAAGACATCTGTTTTATTTGCCGAAAATGGAAAAAATCAGACTGCAAAAATTTATCAGCGAATGCGGTGTTATGTCTCGCCGTGCCGCTGAAAACGAAATCATAAAGGGCAATGTTTCCGTAAACGGAGTTACGGCATCTCTCGGTGATAAGGTCGATCCCGATATCGATGAAGTATATATGGGAAGCACCAAAATAACAGCAGAATTTGACAATCAAAGCTGCACATATATAATGCTTAACAAACCGACAGGGTATGTAACTACCTTGTCCGATGAAAAAGGCCGAAAAACAATAGCCGACCTGATTAAAAACACCGGTAAAAGGCTTTATCCTATAGGAAGACTTGACTATTATTCCGAGGGACTTCTTCTCTGTACAAATGACGGTGACCTCACCAATAAGCTTACACATCCGTCACATATGATTCCGAAATGCTACATTGCCACAATTACTACCCATTTGACAGAGGACGAAATTGAATTCATAAAACGTCCGTTTGAGCTCGACGGTTACATGTTAAAGCCATTCGGCGTGGAGCTTTTAGGCTACACCGTTTGCGGTAAAGCCGATTCGACTGTTGTTAAATTCACATTATACGAAGGACGCAACCGTGAGATAAGGAATATCTGTGCGCATCACTGCATAAAGCTTGCGAGCCTTATGCGAATCTCCGTGGGTGAACTCGAGCTAGGCAATTTAATGTGCGGCTCATGGCGTTATCTTACCGATTCCGAAATCGAATATTTAAAAAATCTCTGAAAATTAAGGAGGCTGAACCATGCCCGGCATGGTTTTTTGTTTATGTTTGAAGTACAACCTGTCCGTTCAAAAGAACTGCAAGCTCAAATAGCCGCTCTTTTAGGCTGCGGATATTTTGAAGATACCTACGCATTTTTTGCGGGTGAGCTCGATGATGACTGTAAAACAATCACATCTATTATCGCACTTTGCCAATTCACATACACGCCTGAAAAGGCTGTAATCAAATCGCTTGCTTATCCGCAGAAGTGCGAAAAAGACGAAGCTGTTATAATTCTTGTACGTACCGTCATGAATTTTGTCTACCGTGCGGAAATCCCGTATCTGTATTTCGATAAAAACGCAGCTGACGAAGAATATATCAAGGCACTCGGTTTTCGTGAACAAAACGGAGAATTTTGTGTTGACTTAAAGAAGTTCTATTTATCTCCGTGTCACTATAATAATGAAAAAAAATAAAATTATTGTCGCATGCGATTCCTTCAAGGGTGCATGCACCTCACTTGATGCGGGCAATGCAATAAAACGAGGAGTATTGAAGCGACTTTCTTCATCCTCCCTTGACAGTGTATGCAATTTATCAGACAACGTAGTTGTTTTTTCTCTCGGTGACGGCGGTGAGGGTACGGCGTCGGCACTTGCTTCGTCTCTCGGGTATGAAATAAAACAATTGTCTGTATCCGATACTCACGGAATACCGACCTCGGCTGATTATTATTTGTCATGTGACAATTCAGCTGCCGTATTCGACATGTCAGCGTGTTCCGGAATTGCTCTCGCACAGAAGCACGGTCTTGATATAATGAATGCGTCAACAGCTGGAGTAGGACAGCTTATAAAATATTTAGCCGAAAGCGGCACGCATGATATAACAGTCTGCTTGGGCGGAAGCGGTACATCAGACGGCGGAGTCGGCGCTCTCGCGGAGCTCGGTGTTAAGTTTTACGATTACAGCGGACAGCTGTTAAAAGATCGCCTTTGTCCGAAAAACCTCGATCTCATAAAATGTGCTGATACAGAACCTGCGTTAAAGCTGCTTGAAGGTATAAAGCTTACGCTTTTATACGATTCTGCTATTCCATTATCGGGTGAACACGGTTCAGTTATGATGTATTCCCGTCAGAAAGGCGCAGATGACATAACAATTCCGATTCTCGAAACGAATATTAAACATCTTTCGCAGGTTCTAAACGGTTCACATCTTAATTTATCCGATGCACACGGTGCGGGTGCTGCCGGTGGTCTCGGCTTTGGTCTGAGCGTAATCGGAGGAATACTTACATCCGGAGCGGATAGGGTTTTGGATCTTGTAGGTTTTGACAGCTATCTCTCAGATGCGGCAGTGATAATAACGGGAGAGGGCAAAACCGATAAACAGAGCTCAACGGGCAAGCTTCCATCTGCAATCGCAGGCAGAGCCGCGAGGTTTGATATTCCCGTGATATGCCTATGCGGAGTAAATGATGCCGACAGTACCGTTTATGACTGCGGGATTACATCCGTCATACAAATAGGAGATAAACCTATGCCGATGGCAGACTCAATTGCCGACACTTTGCCAATGCTCGATAAAACAGCATTTGACTTGGCGGGATTATTCACTTATTTTAAATAATTAAAAAACACAGCCGTTTGATAGGCGCCATAAATACCGAACATCGGGTATTGTAGGTACATATCTTAATCGACTGTGCTTTTTTGTTTTACATTAATTTAATACATCTATTTCAGCGAATGATGCGATATCGCATTTGAAATATCCCGATTCGCCTTTGTTTAATACAAAATCGAATCCGACTGCGGATGAATCGCAGTTAAGGTAAATCGCTTCACTCGGCTGTTTTACAATTCCGTTTTCCGCGTATTTCCACATCTTAACATTTACACTCTTATCTCGGGAAGCACATATAACTATTTTATAATCTTCTCTGCCTTCATATGGTGTTCTTTCGTAGCATAAGACATGTTCGTTCAACATTTTAATCTCGAAAACACCATCTTCAAACAAGGATAGCGAGCTTCTTATACTGCCTATTTTTCTGTAAAAATTAAGCAAATCATTGTCAATACGATTCCATGGGAACGGCATTCTGCAAAAAGGATCACGATAACCCTCAAGTCCCGCTTCATCTCCGTAGAAAACACACGGAACACCCGGCATACCCGCAATTATTCCGTACGCAAGCATCAGCTTTTCTTTTGCCGCAGCTCGTTCCTCGGGTGTCATTTTTAAGTCCGCCAACTCTTCATTCGACATGTCTCCCGCTTCTCTGCCGCCCAAAACCGTGAGAATACGCTCGGTATCATGTGTACCGAGAAAATTCATAAGATTATCAGACGAACGCTTAGGATATCTGCGGTACAAGCCTTCACTGTTATGTCGAAGCTTTTCGGTTGAACCGTATTTAACATAATCGATAACAGCGTCCCTGAGCGGATAGTTCATAACGGAATCCAATTCGTCACCGTACAAGTATCCTCTGCGTGAGCCGTAGCTTACTTTGTCTGATGCATCCTCCCAGACTTCACCTATGAGAACGCCGTCGGAATTGTTTTCTTTAACCGAAGTTCTGAACTTTTTGATAAATTCTTCATCAAGCTCATCGGCTACATCAAGCCGCCAACCGGAAACGCCGTATGTCATCCATTTTTTAACAACGGAATCACATATGAACGAACGGAAATCGCCGTTTTTTCCGTTTACCTTCGGCAGTATTTTTACTCCCCACCAGCATTCGTAGTCATCCGGATATTTTTTAAACGAATACCAGCTGTAATAAGGAGAATCAACCGACTGATATGCTCCGAGAGACTGATACCTGCCGTAACGGTTAAAATATATGCTGTCATCCCCTGTGTGATTAAAAACTCCGTCAAGTATAACATCTATGTCCTTCTCTTTGGCTTTTCGGCAAAGCAACCGCAGTGCCTCGTCTCCTCCGAACATTTCGTCAACAGAAAGATAATCGCCTGTGTCATATTTGTGATTCGAATACGCGTCAAATACAGGGGATAAATATATAGTCTTTGTACCGAGCGAGGCTATATAGTCGAGCTTTTCCGTTATACCGTATAAATCTCCGCCGAAAAACACATTGTTCGAAACCTCATCACCTGGATATTCACCATACTGCGGAATACCGTTGTCCCAATCCTCGTTTAACTCCGCGCCTTCTTTTACGCCGCATTTCCCGCTTCTCTTAAATCGGTCAACGAAGATATGGTATATTATTCCCTTTGAGAAACTCGATGATGTCCTGTAGCCGCTCTTATATATAAGCAGCTGTCTCTCACCGATACCGTTCTCGATAACTTCCAGCTCACGTATTCCCTCTCCGCCGATTGTCAGGGCTTCATCACAGCAATTTATAAGATAATGATAGTAGAACAAACCGACATCGTCATCCCATAATTTAAGGAATTCATTAAATTCAAATTCTGTACGGAACTCCGTGCTGCCGATTTTATTCATTTTAAAGCTGTGATATATTTCTTGATGAGAATTCCATGCATCCTTATGAATAACAATACTGACATCCGAAATATCACATAACTCATCCATGTCACCGTAAAGGTTAAATGTGAATCTGATTTTATCGTTATCCTCAAATGCTCCGAAAAGCGATACATCGCGCTTTCTGTTTATATCGTATTTATGTTCTTCGGCTTTTACAATGTTAAGCATTATGTCTGTGATTATTTTACAGGCTCGATATGCCATATGTTTTTCGCATACTCTCTGATACTGCGATCCGATGAGAAGAATCCCGCCGATGCGATATTTATAAGAGACTTGTTGAGCCAGCTGTATTTGTCACGGTATGTGGCAATCATTCTGTCATAAACATTCATATAGGAATCGTAGTCAGCGAGACACATATACGGGTCGGCAACACCGTGGCTGTAAAGGAAATAATTTACCATTGATTTGAAATTATTTCCTGCGAAATCTCCGTTGAGTCTGTCTACAGCGGATTTAAGTCTGTCGTTCGCATTGTAATACTGCATTGATGAATATCCGCGTCTCCACAAATCGTCAACCTCATCCGCTTTCAAACCGAAAATAAATATATTGTCGTCTCCGCCTACGGCATCGCGAATTTCTATGTTAGCTCCGTCCATTGTACCTATGGTAAGTGCGCCGTTAACCATAAATTTCATACAGCCTGTGCCGCTCGCTTCTTTTCCGGCAAGTGAAATCTGTTCGCTTATATCGCTTGCGGGCATAAGCATCTCAGCCATTGATACATTGTAATCCTCCGCGTATACGACGCGTATTATATCTCTGACCTTGGGGTCGTTATCGATTTCCTTTCCGATAGCCCAAATCAGCTTAATAATATCTTTCGCCATATAATATCCGGGAGCGGCTTTTCCGCCGAATATAAATGTTGTGGGAGTGTAATTGCCGTTGGGATTAGCTTTAATTTCATTGTATAATGTTATAATCTTTAAAACGTTGAGCAGCTGCCGCTTGTACTCGTGCATTCTCTTGACCTGTACGTCAAATATCGAATTCGTATCAAGCTTAACGCCTGCTCTGTCGAAATAATACTTAGCGAATTCACGCTTATTGTCCGCTTTAATTTCGGCAAGACGGTCAAGCATGGATTTGTCATCGACATATTTGCTCATTCCTCTGAGCAACTCGAAATCATGTCTGTATTCTCTTCCGATTGTTTCATCTAAAAGTGATGTCAAGCCTTTGTTTGAATTGCAAAGCCATCTTCTCATTGCAATACCGTTTGTAACATTCGTAAACTTATACGGCATTGCCTTATAGTAATCATGGAATACACTTTTCTTAAGAATTTCCGAATGCAGTGCCGATACACCGTTTACCGTATGTGATGCCGCAACACTCAAATTCGCCATTCTGACCTGTGAGTATCCGATAACAGCCATGCGTGAAATTCTGTCCCAGTCGCCGGGATACATATTCCATAAGTCCGCGCAAAGTCTCTTATTGATTTCCTCGATTATCATATAAATTCTGGGCAAACGAAGCTTGAAAAGATATACATTCCATGTCTCAAGCGCCTCGGGTAAAACCGTGTGGTTTGTATACGATACTACTCTTGTCACAACGGACCAAGCGCTTTCCCATGAGTAATTATATACGTCCATAAGAATACGCATAAGCTCGGGAATGCAAAGAGCGGGATGAGTGTCGTTGATATGAATAGCAACCTTCTCGGCAAAGTTTCCGAGAGTTCCGTAAGCCGAAAGATGATCGGCGATTATACTTTGAAGTGATGCGGATACAAGGAAATACTGCTGTGTCAAGCGCAGAAGCTTTCCTTCATCATGGTCATCAGACGGATATAATACCTTTGAAATTACCTCGGCATTGGAGGTTTCCTGAATTGCTTTAACATACTGTCCCTGCGAGAACAGATTCATATTGAAGTTTGTGGTATCGACTGCCTTCCACAATCTTAACACACTTACCGCTTTGCTGTCCGCTCCCGAAATCATCATGTCATAAGGTACTGCGCGCACAGTTTCATAATTTTCATAGGTAATAGAACACTTGCCGTTCTCCCATGATTCATTCACACTGCCGCCGAGTCTTATATCAAATGCTTTGTCCGTGCGCGGAACAAGCCATGTTTCTCCTACATCCATCCAGGAATCGGGAAGCTCTATCTGGTTGCCGTCGATTATTCTCTGTTTAAAGAAACCGTACTCATAACAAATGGAAAAGCCTGTCGCGGCATAATCAAGCGTTGTAAGTGAGTCCATAAAACATGCCGCAAGTCTGCCGAGACCGCCGTTTCCGAGTCCCGGGTCCGGCTCAAGCGCATATAATTTGTCAAGATCAAAGCCGATTTCAGCAAGAGCCTCTCTGTATTGCTCACCGAGACCGAGATTCATTATATTGTTTTTCAGCTGACATCCGACGAGAAATTCCATGCACATGTAGTAAACTCTCTTCGGACGTGTTTTCTTTATCTCATCATGAAAGTATGAACGCTTAGTTGTAAGTATATCCCTTACCGATCTTATAACTGCCTCGAGCATTTGTTTTTCGCTTGCTTCCTCGGCATCAACACCGAAATATCTCGCAAGCTTCATCTCTATACTTTCTTTAATATCCGCAGCGGTAAGAGCCTTTGAGACTTCCTTACCGGAAGCCAGTTTGCTGTCCATATTATTGTCCATAAATTTTCTCCGATTTTTGTATATCTCAAAAAATCAGCGCGGTTCAAGTTCAAGTGAAGCAGAACCGCGCCGATTTATCGTTTTATATTTTACAGCATTTTCTTATAAATATCAATGTATTTTTTAGCTGAAACATTCCACGAAAAATCCGTATTCATAACGTTTTTCACTAATTCGGACCATTTCGAATGATCGTGATACAGACTAAGTGCATAATTAACTACATGCATCATGTCGTGCGCGTTATAGTTTTCGAATGAGAAGCCGTTGCCCGTTCCGTCGATTTCGTTATACGGTTTTATCGTATCGGCAAGACCGCCGCATGCTCTTACAATCGGAACCGTACCATAGCGCGACGCGATCATTTGTGACAAGCCGCACGGCTCGCTCTTTGACGGCATAAGGAAGAGATCAGCACCCGCATAGATTTTCTTCGATAAGCTCTTGTTGAACTCAAGCTTAGCGCAAACCTGATTCGGATACTTTGCCTCAAGATACTTAAAGTAATTCTCCAGGTCAGTCTCACCCGTTCCGAGAAGAACGAACTGAACATCGTTGTTTACGATTATTTCCTCGAGCACACATTTAACAAGGTCAAAGCCTTTGTGCGACGCGAGTCTTGATACCATTGCGATAATCGGTGTGTCTTTTTTCTCTTCAAAACCCGCAAGCCTCTGAAGCTGTATCTTATCAACAGCTTTTCCTGCCATATCATCGACGGTGTAATCCGCTTCAATATCCGGATCGGTTTCGGGATTATAATAGTCGACATCGATTCCGTTTACAATACCGGTCAGCTTACCCTCTGCATCTGCCTGTCTGAGAATATAGTGCAGTCCGCTTCCGTAGTACTCAGTCAGAATTTCTTTTGCGTATGTTTGGCTTACGGTGTTGACCATGTCCGCGCATACGACAGCACCCTTGAGAAGATTGATATTTCCGTTATAATCTACAATATTTCTGTCCCATGCTGCTAATTCGAAAACATCCGAGAGAATGTTAAAATCAAATACACCTTGATAATCTATGTTATGAATGGTAAACAATGCACGAATGTTGCGGTATTCATCCAAATGTGAGTACTTTCTCTTCAGATATATTACCGAAAGCGCGGATTGCCAATCGTTTGCGTGCATAATATCGGGATAGAAATTCATTGCCGCCATAAGCTCAAGCACGCATTTTGAGAAAAACGCGAATCTTTCACCGTCATCGTAATTTCCGTACGGCATTTTTCTGTCGAAGTAATACAGGTTGTCTATAAAGTAGAATATAATACCCTGATTATTCGCTTTCCAGATTCCGCAGTATTGATTTCTCCATGCAAGCTTTACGTTCATTTCGCAGACAAGCTCAATTTCCTTAGCGAACTTTTCGCGAATCGAAGGATAAAGCGGTATAACAACTCTCACATCGGATTTATCGTCAAGTGCTTTTTTTACAGCCTTAGGCAGTGCTCCCACAACGTCAGCCAAACCGCCGGTTGAGATATAAGGAAGCGCTTCCGATGCTACATATAAAATTTTCATAGGATTACCTCATTAACTTATCGCACAAGCGATATTATTGTTCGGTGATGCTTTTTTACCTTCGCAGTGTGCTTTTAAAGCATCTTTCCCTTTGCCACGTAGAACGGCTGACTGTCCGCACCGCAGAGCATAAGTCCGTCACGGAGAACAACATTCTTATCGGTTATAACATAGTTAAGGAATGCTCCGTCGCCGACAATCGTATCCTGCATGAGAATACTGTTCTTTACGGTAGCGTTCTTTCCGACCTTTACGCCGCGGAAAATAATCGAATTTTCAACTGTTCCTTCAATGTAAGAGCCATCCGCTACCATTGAATTCTTTATACTCGACTTATCGCTGTAATATGTCGGAGTCGAGTTTCTTACTTTTGTGTATACGGGACGGTTTTCGACATTAAAGAGCATATTTCTTGCGTCCGCATTTGATAAAAGCTCCATACTGTGCTGATAATAATCCAAGAATGAGGAAATGCATGCGAAATATCCGTCGTATCTGTAAACACGGTAGTTCATCTTCTTAAAGTTTCTCGAGATAACATCTCTTGATAAGCTCTTGTAGTCATGAGCTATCGCATCGGTTACGATTTGTCTCAGGTATGATGTATTTATTACAACCATATTAAGTGTAATATCCGCTTTGCCTTCGAAATCGGTGGGATATACGAGCACATCCGTAATTCTGCCGCTTTCGTCCGATGTGAGTATAGTATTGTTCTTTGCCTTTTCTCTTGTGAGATCGACATTCTTTACCGCAAATGTCATATCCGCACCGCTCTTTTTATGATATTCTATCATATCGTTAAAATCAACGTTGCATATAACATCACAGTCGGAAAGCACTACATATTCGTCCGTGATTCTGCTGATTGAGTAATTTACACTCTTTAAAGCTTCAAGTCTCGTGGTGTATAAAGCATTTACATTATTTGCATATGCCGTAATATACGGAGGAAGTATCTTTATACCGCCTGAACGGCGCGCGAGGTCCCAATCCTTACCCGAACCGATATGGTCCATAAGCGACTGATAATTGTAATGAGTAATCACACTTATGTTATAAATATCGGAGTTTACCATATTGGAAAGTGTAAAATCGATGAAACGATAACGGCAGGCAAACGGTATAGATGCTACAGTACGGCGCATGGTTAATTCCGGTATATTATTATCATGAATATTTGAAAAAATAATTCCTGTTGCTGACATTATTATATTTCCTTTCTTTGCCGTTTTATAGTTGGTCAGGCTTCCTTATTATTCTTAAGCCACTCTTCGTTTACCATCTCACCGCCGGGTACATCGGTTCCGGGAGACAGCTTAAGTCCCGCTCCGATTACTGTTATCTTCTCGTTTGCACTCTTAGTTCTTCCGATAACCGATCCCGCTCCGATTTCGGTGTCACTGTCGATAATAGAATAATTTATCGTAGTTCCTTCACCTATCGTGACATTCTTCATTATAACGGAATCCTTAATATAAGCTCCGCGTGAAACCTTTACACCGCTGGAAAGCACTGAGTTTTCTACAATACCCTCAATATTGCAGCCTTCGGTAATAAGCGAATTCGATATCTTCGCATAATCACCGATAAAGTGCGGCGGATCGGAATAATTTCTCGAGAAAATTCTCCATGAACGATCGCGAAGATTGAATTTCGGCTGCTCACCTATAAGGTCCATATTAGCCTCCCAAAGAGACTGTATGGTTCCTACATCCTTCCAATAACCGCTGAATGGGTATGCGTACATGCCGCAGCCATCCGCAAGCATTTTGGGAATGATATTTTTGCCGAAATCCTTTGATGAATTAGGATCCTCTTCATCCTCTATGAGGTATTTCTGAAGTACTTCCTTGTTGAAAATATAAATACCCATTGATGCCTTTGTGCTCTTCGGATGCTTCGGTTTCTCCTCGAACTCGACGATTCTGAGATTCTCGTCCGTGTTCATGATTCCGAAACGGCTTGCCTCCTCAAGGCTTACCTCAAGAACCGCAATGGTGCAGTCCGCACCCTTTGCTTTGTGTGCCTCAAGCATTTTTTCATAATCCATCTTATAAATATGGTCGCCTGATAATATAAGCACGTAATCGCAGTTATATCTCTTTATAAAATCGATATTCTGATATATTGCGTTCGCTGTTCCCTTATACCAGTCCGCACCGTTCTTTGCCTGATACGGAGGAAGTACGGTCACACCGCCTTGCGCTCTGTCAAGGTCCCATGGTTCGCCGCTTCCGATATATTCGTTTAATACAAGCGGCTGATACTGCGTAAGCACACCTACCGTGTAAATACCGGAATTAACGCAATTTGAAAGAGGAAAATCAATTATTCTGTACTTACCGCCGAATGTTACTGCAGGCTTTGCTGTTTTTTCGGTTAGTGTGTAAAGTCTGCTTCCCTGTCCGCCTGCAAGAAGCATCGCCACACATTCCTGTCTTTTATACATAGCTTCCTCCGATTTTAATTATCAATTAATTTATTGTAGTAGTATCGATTTCTTCTTTTACGGCTTGCTTGCGAAGTATAATGCCGCCGAGTGCCGGAAGATTTATATCTATAACGGAATATTTATTTCCGTTCTTGTCGGTTATCGGATGTGAACGCATTCCGCTTGTGTTCAGTACGTTCTTTCCTCCGAATTCGTATTTATCCGTTGTCAATACTTCTTCGTACCTGCCGAGCTTCGGCACTTTCAGATGGAATTTCTCCCTTTCGACAGGTGCGAAATTCAATACGGTAATGAGTTCCCTGCCTTTTTTATTTTTTCTTCGATATGCTATTATATTCAAATCCGCAAGATCGGCTTCAATCCATTCGAAGCCGTCCCATGAATCGTCTATCTCCCACAGCTCGCTGCTTTCAAGATATAATTTGTTTATAGCCGTTACAAAGCGCTGCATTTCAATATGTCTCGGATATTCGGTCATGAACCATTCGAGCTGGTTTTCATAATCCCATTCTCTGAACTGTGCGTACTCCGTACCCATAAACATCAGCTTTTTTCCCGGAAGAGTCATCATATACATGATAAACGTACGCATGCAGGCGAATTTTTCATCATAGCTTCCGAAACATTTATCTACAAGAGACTTCTTTCCGTGCACTACCTCGTCATGCGAAACCGGCAAAATATAATTTTCGCTGAAAGCATACATGAGAGGGAATGTAAGTTTATTGTGTTTATACTTTCTGGCAATCGGGTCTGTTTCGATATAGTCATACATATCATTTGCCCAGCCCATATTCCATTTGAAGTTGAAGCCTAATCCGCCCTTGTCAACAGGCTTTGTTATCATCGGCCATGAGGTTGACTCCTCGGCTATCATGAGAACATCGGGAAATTCCGAAAATATCTCGGAATTCAGCTTTTTGAAAAACGCAATCGCTTCGAGGTTATGATTTCCGCCGTCACGGTTCGGAATCCACTCTCCGGGTTCTCTGTCGTAATCGAGATACAGCATTGATGCCACAGCATCGACTCTGAGTCCGTCCGCATGGAATTCGCGCAGCCAGTACATCGCATTTGAAATGAGAAAAGATTGCACTTCAGGTCTTCCCACATCAAAACATCTTGTTCCCCATCCGCGATTTTCCTGTCTGTCTTTTCCCTGGTATTCGTACAGCGGCTCGCCGTCGAATTCGTATAAGCCGTGTTCATCCTTCGGGAAGTGAGCCGGAACCCAATCGAGTATCACTCCGATATTGTTTTCGTGCATCTTTTCGATAAAATATCGAAAATCATCAGGTGTACCGTATCTTGACGTGGGAGCATAATATCCGCACACTTGATAACCCCATGAGCCGTCATACGGATGCTCCATAATAGGCATAAGCTCAATATGCGTGTAATGCAAAGCTTTCACATACGGTGTCAGTTTGTCGGCGATTTCTCTGTAATTCAAATAATGTTCGCCGTCAACCGTCGACTCCCCGCCGCGTGTTCGCCATGAGCCTAAGTGCACTTCATATATGTTCATCGGTGCACTGTAAAAGTGAGTAACCTTCGGCTTAAAGCCGCGCTGCTTAGGACACATTGTGTCCATACGCTTTTTCAGCCATGCCGAATCGTTCCATTTGTGTGTCGAAATATTCGGGATTATCGAGGCCGTTTTCTTAAGCGTTTCCGATTCAAACGCATACGGATCCGCTTTCATATGCGCAATACCGTTCCGTCCTACAATTTTATACTTATAGAACTCGCCCTCAAGCGGTTTCTCGGAGTCAACAACAGCCTCCCAGATGCCCTCGTCATTAAGTCTCTCCATTGACAATCCGTCTTCCCAATCCGTGAAATCGGAACACAGACTGACTTTTATTGCGTTCGGAGCCCATACCCTGAAACTGTACTTGTTCGTACCATCCTCCGATATTCTATGAACTCCCATAAAATCGTATGCTCTGAAGTTTGTACCCTGATGGAAAAGGTAAACCGGAAGCGAATCGTCTTGTGTTAATTTAATATTTTCGTTGCCCGTCATAATCTATCCATCCTTTCATATACCTTATTATACAATAATTTCGAATTTATTGCAAGAGTTTTTTGATAAATACGTTAGTTTTATATAAATTTTACATAACCGTTTTTAGCAGTTTCACTAACGCAATAATACTGCTTGCCGCCTGTTTTTCAGTGCAGCACATATTTAAACCTTATTTCCGAGAAAAGTAAAAACCGATGAATGTGTTCTTTTCAACTCACTCATCGGTTTTTCGGTAATTAATAATTCGCAAAAATCGGATTTCAGGCAAATTGTACGGTTTTTAACCGACTGCTTCAGCCGAAAATCAAACTGTTTGCAATGAATCGCCACGGATATTCAGCCGCTTCTTCGGCATAATCAATCCCAACACGCTTTTTTCGAGCTATATCTTCCACTCGAATTCCGTCATCTTGTACAAAAAGTTCATCACTTTTCACAAGATCGATACAGTTGTGTTTACGATTCAAGCCCATGGCAATGCATAGCTTTCCCGGGCCGTTTGAAAGATTCAGCTTCCCTTTTTCGCTTAAATCGCAAAATTTATCCGGCAATTGTCGGCGTTTGCTGCCATGTTTGACAAGCTCATACAGCTTCTCTTTGCCGTAAATCGGTACGACTGAACGTATCAGCACAGCCTCTGGATTTCCCTCAAGGTTGGCTGTAATATTCATGCAGCAGTACATTCCGTATATTAAATAAACATATGAGTATCCGCCGCACATGAACATTGTTTCCGTTCTGGCAGTACGTCTGCCGCCGTATGCATGTGATGCTTTATCGATAACACCCATATACGCCTCTGTTTCCGTTATCACTCCTCCTATATTTACGCCGTCTACTGTATGAACAAGCGTTTTACCGAGAAGCTTTTCGGACAGCTCGAGCGCATTGCACAGATAAAATTCCCTGTCAAGCTTATTTCCGTCAGTCAAAGCAAAGAGGTGTAGTGGGAACAGAGCTTCTCGGCGTTGCCATCATAGGCGCAACCGTCTCCTTCCATTTCTTATAGTGCTCCGTCTCCTTATGTGCCTTAGCCGCATCAGTGTCGCGGTAAACCTCATAAAGCACATACTTATTCGGGTCATTGTTGTCGTGAAGCACATCAAAACGAACATTTCCCTCTTCCTTGCGTGAGTTTATGTGATTGTATTCTGTAATCTTTTCAAACTCAGCCGTGAATTCGGGAATAACATTTACAAAAACAATTGTTGCTATCATATTCACTCACCCGTAATTATTCGGCGCTTATAACTTTAAAGAATTCGATTTCTTCACCTGAAGGTCCGTATACGAATCCGCAGTTAAGTGTAAGCTTAACAGGCTTGGAATCAAGCGGTACTACCTTCGGCTCAGATTTTATACGAGCACCGCATTCAATAGCTCTGGCACATGCCGCATCAACATCGTCAACCTTAAGCGCAAAGTGAATATAACCTGCGTCTCCGCCCTTATATTCATCACCGCCGGCAAATAACTCGAGTATTCCTCCGTCTCCGAGGTCGAGCATAGCTATTTTGCCGTTTCCCTCGCCCCATGTTGTGTAAAACTTCATTCCGAGTCCCTCGGTGTAGAACTTCAGAGCTGCATCAAAGTCAACTGCCTTGAGCGCAACATGATGGAATCCCATTCCTTTAATGATTTCGTTTGCCATTTTGTTTTTCCTTTCTTAATTTAAAGATTTAAATATGTGCCATTGTTTTATTGCATCATTTTTGTTTTCGCCCAGCTTTAGGTCGAAATAGCGGAGAATGGGGAGTATCTCTCAACTACTAGGCTGAAAATCATCCCCCACTCACAAGCCGAAATAACGGAGAATTTCCATATATGGAAATTCTCGAGAATGGGGAGTATCTCTCAACTATTAGGCTGAAAATCATCCCCATTCAACGGAACTTGCGCGTTTGCCGCAGGCAATCATCGAAACTCTTTAGAGTTTCGATGAAGTGCAAGTTCGAGAGCGGGGCGGTTAGCTCCACTACTAAGCCTAAGGTATATCCCCGCTCAGCGGTAAAATCTAATGCTTGTTACCACCTTACCGAGAATCATCAAGCTGTTTACTATTATCGGAAGCATTGTCTTGTTTTCAGGCTGCAGCCTGAAGTGTCCGTCCTCTTTGTAGAACGTTTTTACAGTAGCCTCATCGTCGAGAAGAGCTACTACAATATCTCCGTTCTCCGCAATAGAAGTCTTCTCTACAATTACTATGTCTCCGTCAAGTATTCCGGCCTCTATCATGCTTGATCCCGTAACCTTGAGCGCAAATAAATCGTTGTCGGGCATCGGATAAAGTCCCTTCGGATAGTGAATGAATCCCTCGTAATTCTCTACCGCCAAAATAGGCTGTCCGGCTGTAACCTTTCCGAGAATCGGAACATTCGTGTAGTCCTTTACCTCTCCCTTTTCATCAAATGAAACACCCTCTATACGAAGCGTTCTGCTCTTGCCGTTTTCCTTTTGAATGAATCCTTTTTTTTCAAGCTTCTCAAGGCATGTGTGTACCGTGGATGTGCTCTTAATTCCAAGCGCACTGCATATGTCTCTGATCGACGGTGAATATCCGTTCTTTCTGATATTATCTTTTATATAATCAAACACCAACTGTTCCTTCGGTCCGAGTCCTACCATATAAAACCTCACTTTATCGTTCTATGATTTTGACTTATTATAACATATTTTCTCGCTCCTGTAAACACTTGTTCGCGATTATTTCCTTTAATTTTCTTTGTGTTTTTTGTGAACGATTTGTGTTGGTCATAATTATCCAACTTAAATTTCAATTTCGTTCTTTATGTTACTAAAATGTAAAAAACTAAAATCCGCTTTCATATCGGTTGAAAATAGAGATTAATTAGTGTATAATGTAACATAGCGGAATAGGGGCAAAAACCTACCGCACCATTTTTCAGCGTAAATATTCTTATCAATATAAAGGAGTCAAATATGTTTACAACAAATAAGCACATCCTTAATTGGGTTGACGAAATGGCTGCTCTTTGCACACCTGATAAAATCGTTTGGATAGACGGAACAGAAGAACAAGCTGAAGAGCTTCGTAAAGAAGCTTGCGCAACAGGCGAAATGATTAAGCTTAACCCCGAAAAGCTTCCGGGTTGCTATCTCCATCGCACTGCTGTAAACGATGTAGCACGTGTTGAAGGCAGAACATTCATCTGCACATCCAAGAAGGAAGATGCCGGCAATATCAACAACTGGATGGATCCCAAGGAATGCTATGAAAAGCTCACAAAGCTTTATCGCGGCTCCATGAAGGGCAGAACCATGTATGTTATCCCCTACTCAATGGGTATTGTTGGTTCTGACTTTGCTAAGTACGGTATCGAGCTTACAGACTCAATCTATGTTGTTCTCAACATGCTTATCATGACAAGAGTAGGCACAAACGTGCTTGATGCTATCGGCGACAGCGCAGATTATATCAAAGGTCTCCATTCAAAAGCAAATCTCGATGAAGAAAACCGTTACATCTGCCACTTCCCCGAAGACAACACAATTTGGTCAATCAACTCCGGTTACGGCGGAAACGTTCTTCTCGGCAAGAAGTGCTTCGCTCTTCGTATTGCTTCCTACCTCGGAAGAAAAGAAGGCTGGATGGCTGAGCACATGCTCATTCTCGGCATCGAATATCCTAACGGAGAAGTTAAATATGTTACAGCCGCATTCCCGTCCGCATGCGGTAAGACCAACCTCGCTATGCTTATTCCTCCGGAAATCTACCGCAAGCAGGGTTACAAGGCTTGGTGCGTAGGCGATGATATCGCATGGCTCAGAATAGGTCCCGACGGAAGACTGTGGGCTGTTAACCCCGAAAACGGATTCTTCGGCGTTGCTCCCGGCACAAACGAAAAGTCCAACCCGAATGCTCTTCATACCTGCCAGAAGGATACAATATTCACAAACGTTTGCCAGAACCTCGACGACAACACAGTATGGTGGGAAGGCCTTGACAACAATCCTCCGAAGAACGCTCTCAACTGGCGCGGTGAAAAGTGGGATTACACAAAGTACGACAAAACCGACAAGGTTAAGACCGCAGGCGCTCATCCGAACTCAAGATTCACAGCAAAGTCATCCAATTGTCCTTGCCTCTCCAAGGAATTCTATAATCCCGCAGGCGTACCGATTTCCGCTATTATCTTCGGCGGACGTCGTGCTAAGACCGCTCCTCTGGTATACCAGTCAACATCTTGGCAGCATGGTACATTCGTCGGCTCTATCATGGCTTCAGAAACAACAGCTGCTGCATCAGGTGCTGTCGGCGTAGTTCGTCGTGACCCGATGGCTATGCGTCCGTTCGCAGGCTACAACATGGGTGACTACTTCGCACACTGGCTCGAAATGGGCAAGATTATACCCCACGCTCCGAAGATCTTCCACGTTAACTGGTTCAGAACCGATGCTGACGGCAACTTCATTTGGCCCGGATTCGGCGACAACATGAGAGTTGTTCTCTGGATTCTCGCTCGCTGCGAAGACAAGGTTGACGCTGACCTCACTCCTATCGGATATGTTCCGAAGCCGGAAGACATCAACATCGAAGGTCTTGACGGTGTTACAGTTGACACTATTCGTGAGCTTCTCTCCGTTGACGTTGAAAGCTGGAAAGCTGACTGCGAAAACATCAAGGCATTCTACGAACAGATTGGCGACAGAGTTCCCGCTGAACTTCACGACGAACTCAACGCGCTTATCGCTCGCTTAGGCTAATATAGTTTTTATAAAATAAATCTCAAGTCATAGAAATCCCGTGCATATCAAATATGCACGGGATTTTTTACGTAAATCTTTTTTAATTGTGCGTGCAGTGTCCTTATATTACCACACCTACAAGCTCTTTTAACATTCTGTCGGCTTTTGATATTATTTCCTTCAATGTTTTCCGAGCACTAAACATATCAAACAACGCCATTAACGCATCGTAATATGTTCCGCCCTCGACTCCCGTAAGTGTACGGAAGGTCTCCTCCGCTTTGCACTCATCCATACCTTCCGATAAAGAATATCTGTAAAGCGCCGCCGCAGCTCCGACCGCTATGTATATCGGGTATCCGCCGCTATCGAGAACAGATAAGGATGCTCCCGTTAATCTGTCGGATTTCGCCAGCTTGCGCGGAATGTCCGCACCGACTCGCTCACATGTATCGCCAAGTGAAGTATTTCCGAAACGCCTTATAAGATCATCCGTATGCAGAATAAGCTTTCCCACAGGTTTATTATACCTTTCGGACAAAGCAAGTGCGGACTCAGTCATAGCTTCACGTACAATTACACGTATTTCCGAATCCGATAGTAGTAAGCTGTCCCCTCTCGGGATATCCCGTTATAAGATAAAGGTAATCTACTATGATATTACCGGCAACCATAATTTTATTTTTCATACATTACCCTTTCTATTACTTAACATAAAACACACTTGACAGAGATTATCCTGTACTTTATAATTATTATACAATATTATACCATGCTCAATACTAACAGTCAAGACGACTTTTGCGGCATATTCACATTTATGTCGTGCATTACAGTTATTTGATGTGTGATTTTTGTTAGGATGTGTGAAAAATGACCTGGGAACAACTTTATGAACAATGCTGTCAGTGTGACAGATGCCCTCTCGGCAAAACAAAAACAAACACCGTGTTCGGATGCGGCAACCGCACCGCAAGACTTATGTTTGTCGGAGAAGCACCCGGGGAGCAGGAGGATCTGATGGGCATACCGTTTGTCGGTGCCGCGGGAAAGCTGCTTGACAAATATCTTGCAGCCGTAGGCATAATACGTGATGACGTATATATTGCAAATATTCTCAAGTGCCGTCCTCCGCATAACCGCGATCCCCTGCCTGAAGAAGGCGACGCATGCATAGGCTACCTGAGGGAGCAGGTCAAGCTGATACGGCCTGAAATAATAGTGTGCCTCGGCAGAATATCGGCAATGCGCCTTATCAAACCCGATTTCAAAATAACACGTGAACACGGAATTATAGTAAAAAAAGGAGCGTTTGCGATGACGGCTGTTTACCATCCCGCAGCGCTCCTGAGAGACCCATCCAAAAAAGAGGATATGTATCGTGATATGAAAAAGATTAAAGCTTATCTCGATGAAACAGCTGTCTAAGTTTTTGATGGCACATCATACCCACATGACAGCTTATCGTTTTTATTGCAGCTGAATATATCCCCGCCGACGCTATTTTTAAGCCAAACTAACGGAGCTTGCACGTTTGCCGCACGGCAATCTTCAAACATCTTTAGAGTTTTGCATCTCCGATGTTCGAAACCACTTCGGAGAATTTCCAAAGGAAATTCTCATGGAGCGGGTGTATTTGCATAAAATCAGTACTGACTTTATCCCGCGACGGGGGAGAGCGGCGGTTAGCTCTCCTACTAAACTGAAGTGTATCCGCCGACACTATTTTTAAGCCAAACTAACGGAGCTTGCACGTTTGCCGCAGGCAATCTTCGAAACTCTTTAGAGTTTCACATCTTTGATGTTCGAAACCACTTCGGAGAATTTCCAAAGGAAATTCTCATGGAGCGGGTGT
>CAZWLL010000018.1:0-40899 GCA_964634795.1 uncultured Ruminococcus sp.
GGAGAATTTCCGGTCACGGAAATTCTCGAGAGCGGGATGGTTGCCTTCACTACTCTGCTGAGGTATATTCCCGCTCACTGTTCAGCCTAATAAGCGGAGAATTTCCGGTCACGGAAATTCTCGAGAGCGGGATGGTTGCCTTCACTACTCAGCTGAAGTATATTCCCGCTCACTGTTCAGCCACTGTGCTTCAACGGACTCCGAAACAAAATCACTTCTGTATACTATAGATGTGCGCTTCACACTGTTTCCGGTTTCTTTCATTATAGATATAAAACTCTCTTCCAGCATCAGAATATGACGCTCACCGAGATTGCGTACAGACACGGAATACAACGACGCGCTTCTTAATATCCCGTTCTCGAATTCCGCCGTGAACGCAGGCTCAATATCATATATTTTTATCCCGTCAAAAGCATACATGAATTTTATCGTTACTTTTCCTTCACTCGACTGAACGGATTCGAGATATATCTCAGCATCGCCTCCCGCGATGTTTCTGTTCAGCGAACGAAGGTATGTTATAATCGAAATCGATGCTTTGATATAATTTTCTATTGTCGCCTCATCACTATATCCCAAAAAATCGTCAAGTCCAATGCCGCCGTCGGAATAAGAATCATACTCTATCCCCGATTCTCTTATATACAGCGCTCCGTGCGAATCCACATAGCTGTCCATTCCCTCTTCATCGACATGCGATGAAAGCAATTTATCGGGGTTTAAAGCAAAGAATCTCATAAGACCGCTCTTTTCTTCGTCGGTCATCTCGGTTTGAATGAGAGCTGCCGTGTCGCCGGTAATCAGTATGCTCTTTGTTTCGATATTTTCCGTAAACACAGGCTGTCCTTCATACATTTTGCATTTGTACATACTGTTTCCGTAGGAATCCAGTATTTTTCGGGTATCTTCCTTCGTCAGAACATTCTCCGGTATTCCCGAATAAATTTTAACCTCACCGTCTTCAGACTTTACCGCAATGTCGATTCTGCCAGAACCATCGGTATTGGGTATAATATACATTTCATATATATACGAGGTTACGGCTGTACGCGCGGTTTCGACTCCGCGGCAGGCATCGGCAAAAATTCCTATTACACAATCCGGCAGTTCATCGTGATATCTTATATAAACGGAAACACTGTTTTCGGCATATTCGTCCCACTTTGAATATTCCGCATCCGAAACCAAATCGGGAGTCATAATCTCGGATATTATTCCGGACAGCTCACGATATATTTCGCTTAAAACATTAGCCGTACCCGATATGCCCAGCATTTCATCGTCATATGTTATTCCGATAAACTCCGGAATTATATAGCGTGTTATATCAATGCTGTACTCTGTTTTCTCGGATGTGATTGTACTTAAATCAAACGGAACAATGGACTGACTCATATTAAGCATGTAAACAATGCAAAATACCATTAAAACAAGTACAATTGTCAAAATCGTGCAAATTACGATTTTTAAAGTATTTATCCCTCCGCATCTGTTTTTGTCCATTACTTAATTTCCTTTTTCTCGGTTTTTATCTTGCAGACTACGGGAAGCTCTATAAATACGGATGTTCCCTTATCGAGTACACTTTCGATTTTAATACTGCCTCCGTGAGCCTCAACCAACTCCTTCGCTATAGCAAGACCTAAGCCTGTACCTCCGGCATCCTGATTTCTCGATTTTTCAACCCGATAGAATCGTTCGAAAAGATGTGATATATCGGACTGAGGAATTCCGATTCCGTTATCCGCAATATTGATGATTACACTGTCATGTGCGGTCTTCTTAATCTTTATATCAATCTGACCGCCGTCGGGAGTATATTTGATTGCGTTGGATATAATGTTTATGATAACCTGTTCGATTCTCTGGCGGTCCGCCGTTATCTCAGGCAGGTCACGGTCACAGCCGAACGTCATTTTATGTCCGTGAGCTTCAAGGTCAACGCGCATCACGTCACACAAACGTCTGACCAACTGACGAAGATCGAACTTTTCGATATTCCACTGTGTTTTTTTGTTGTCAAGTCTCGACAGTACAAGAAGATCGGATACAATTCTTTTCATTCGGTCACTTTCCGAAAGGACCATATCGAGGAAGTAATTGCGCGTTTCCTCATCCATTTCATCGTCCATACGAATGGTTTCGGCTGCGCTTTTAATGGCTGTAAGAGGTGTCTTCAGCTCATGTGATACATTGGCTACAAATTCTCTTCTGCTCTCGTCAAGCTCGAATCTTCCCGTTACGTCATGTACTATTACTATACATCCTACCGAGCTTTTTTTACCGTCCGTATATTTAAACGGTGCACAGCTTACATCATATACACGGTCTCTGCATATTCTGTCTCTGAAAACGTATCCGTCCTTTGTATTTTCGACCTCCGCATCGGGGGATGTCAGCTCGAATGTTCCTCCGTGGTCAACAAGCGGAATATCCAAAATCTCAAAGCACTTTTCCGTGGTGAGAGTTCCTATATCCGAGCCCAATAACGCGCCCGCACTGTTATTCGACTGCATTACACTGCCTTCCTGTGTAAAGGCAATTACGGGGTCTCGCAAACATGACAGTACGGTCTCAAGCTTTTCGCGTTCACCGTCGACCTCTTCAAGCGTTGTCTTCAGCCGTTCTTTCATATAGTTGAAGTTTTCCGCAAGCACACCTATTTCATCTTCGGACCGTACTTCGATTTCATACGAGAATTCACCAGATGCAACAAGCTGAGTACCGTATGTTAAGCTTTGAAGTGGGGATGAAATTGATTTTGCGAGAAAGAATGAAAGAAGCACTGCAATAAAAATACCTATCAGCATTGCCTGGAATACTATACGGTACAGCACGCTGTTCAGCTGCCGCATTTCTCCCAGTGAATCTATAATATATACAATGGTATCGTCGGCGCTGTCATCGTCCACCGATATTCTTACTGCCCAGTCGGAGCTGTCAGTGCTTCCCGAAGCGGTATTTTCACCGTTTCCGCTTATGGCAGTCAATAAATTCGGCGTGATTTTAAGTGTGGAGCCCAGTGATATATCGGATCCCGAAAGCATTTCACCGTCAAGGTTGAGGACAAAATAGTTTCGGTTTTTATCGATGCCCAAAATACTTCCGTATGCGGCAAGCACTTCCTTCATCTGAGCGGCGGGGTGCTCGCTCTTTGCGGCTTGGGTTAATTCCGCCATGAGCAGTCCGTCCTCGTCAAAGCATTCAGTCATCTGCTCTGCGAAATTATCAACATAATACGATGCAACTCCGCTCAGAAGTATTGCTCCAACCGAACACATTACCGCGATAATAAATACAAGAAGTATAAGTACTATCTTGAAATACAAGCTTTTAAACATATTCCGTTTATCTCTTACTAAGGTAATATCCTACTCCGCGTTTTGTCATAAGATATTCGGGATGCGCAGGGTCGGATTCTATTTTTTTACGTATTCTGTTTACCGTAACATCGACCGTGCGTATGTCGCCGAAATAATCATCGTATCCCCAGATTTTCTCAAGCAAATCCTCACGCGAGAAAGCCTGTCCGAGATTTTCGGCGAGGAAAAGAATCAGATTATAATCCTTTTTCGACATTTCGACGGGCTCACCGTTTTTTTCAACCGAATAATGCGATTTATCTATTGTAAGCTCTCCCACCGTTATTACGCCGGAATCGACTTTTTCTCCAGTAACTACCTCACCTGAAGAACGGCGTATATTAGCTTTTATCCTTGCTTTAAGCTCGGGGAAAGAAAACGGTTTTGTAACATAGTCATCTCCGCCGGTTTCGAGTCCGAGTATACGATCCTTTTCTTCCTCACGCGCGGTTACGAATATTATCGGCACCTGGCTTTTTCTGCGTATTCTCTCACAAACATCGAATCCAGACATTTTCGGAAGCATTATGTCAAGCAGGATAAGATCGTATCCGCCCTCCAAGCCCATTTTAAGTCCTTCCTCACCGTCATAAGCGATATCACATTCGAAGCCGTCCTTTCGTATGTTATACGCAAGAACCTGTGCTATATTTTTTTCATCCTCAACAACCAGAATTTTCTTTTTTCTTTCATTATTTTCCATATTCACAAAAACTCCGCTGATTATGCGGAACAACTCCTTTCTATGGTATTTCTATTTACAAAAATTCACTATTTCCACATCTGTGTTTTCATTCTGCATTTCCGACAAAAGAAGCGATATTCTTTCGGAATTCCAACAATCTCCGAGGAATAATGTCACGTAATCACGTTCCGTGAA
This sequence comes from uncultured Ruminococcus sp., assembly GCA_964634795.1. Lineage (GTDB taxonomy): Bacteria > Bacillota > Clostridia > Oscillospirales > CAG-272 > UMGS1696. The sequence continues at coordinate 4,246 of CAZWLL010000018.1, forward strand.
AATCGTCTTTATTTCTTCGATTATTCCGTCGGGATATGATGCGCCGTTAACGTCAAAGTCAGGTTTAATGGCACAGTAACCCCTCTCGAGAAGAAGCGAATCGAGCTCATCGTCTCCTGTTGTCATGGTGTATCTTATATTTTTTCCCGTAAGCACCTTGAGCTTCGAATTCAACGAGTCGAAATATGCGGCAATTGTGTCGGCTGTTTCCGTTTTGCTCTCTCCCTCGCTGTAATTCGGCATTGCGAGGCAATATCCGCCTTCCGCCATGAGCTTTAATATAAAATCACTGCTTGTGTTTTCACTGACAAGATATGTATATTCTATACCGTAGTTTTCAAGACTGTCGCGTGCCGCGAAAAAAGCATCGGAATTCTCCTCGGTCGAGCAAAAAACAAATATGCGCTTTATACTGTTTTCCTCACCGTCTGCTTCGTTTTGTGTGTCAGATGACGTATTGCCGTCATCGGATATGGTATATGACTTTAATAACTCCGACAACGTGAAAATTCTGTTTTCATCGAAAAAACGTATTCCCGATACGTCGTCTATAACATAGTTTTCATATGATATTCCGAGTGCATCGGCCGTGCTCTCCGCTTTGATGTAAAAAACACCAGAATTGCGGAAAACTCCGATGTTCTCCACAACCTCTCCGTTTACCGCAGCCGCGTTTGAATTAAAAAGAACCGAAATATAATCCTGTGTCAGGGTATTTTCGAGCAATAAATTGCCGTCATCGGGATATGTCAGTGTAATGTAATCAAACATTGTGAACAGCTCTGCCGGAACATATTTATCACCGTTTCTTTCAATCAACGGGTATCCCGCATCCTTATACCATTTTTCGTCATTGACTATAAGCGACGGATACTCGCCATCCCCTGCGGCATATGTTTTTCCCGTAAAGAACGCGGCTGTCAACACAATAAAAACAAACGAAAAAATTATTACCGCTTTCTTCACTGTTCATTTACCTCATTCAATTGCTTGTAATATGCAACCGCGAGATCGACAACCATACCGTAGCTTTTCGAACCTTCGACCGTTCCCTGTATTTCAAGGTATTTATTGTTCACGGCATCGCTCACATCGGCAGCCTTGTTTTCTCTGTACTTATCGAAAAATTCGCTGTAGCAATTCAAATCGTATCTTACTCTGTAATCAAGAGCTTTTACAGCTTTCGAGTATAGTGTCGGTGAAGCTTTATAAAGTGCCGAAATGAGATACTCGTACATATTCAGGTAACCCGAATACTGCATGAATGTATCATCGGAATTTATACATACAAGGTAAGCAATGAAATTTGCTTCATTCTCACGCGCTATACCTCTTTGGTGGGCCATTTCATGCGCCGTTGTGTATACATTGACAAAATACGGATAATTGGTATTAAGATTAGCCTCTCCCGTAAAGAATGTATATACTCCCGATATGTGAGTATATGTCATAATACCGGAGAGCATTATCTCCTTCACGGGAGCGTTAAGCACCTGTATAAATTCATAGCTCTCGGAGAGCTTTTTATACGATTCGGAGCACAGACGCACCGTATCGTTATGCGAATACGGTCTGACAGAGCCTTTTTCCTGAACAATGACAACATCATCGACAAGTGAATTCAGCTTATCTATTACAATCGAAATCGTTTCGTATAACTCGTCCCCCGTTACGTTTTCTCTCGCTATACCGAGCCGCTTATCAAGTGTATCGGTATGGTAGCTTACACCGAAATTAAAGACGAATACCGAATAAACAAAAATAAGTATTGCCAGCATACCCGTAATGCATCTTATAAGCTGTCTGTTTCCTCTTTTTGCGGATTTTACCGCATATACTATCAAGCACACGAAAATGACGGGACTCGATAATACAAGGGTTTCCGCAAGGGAAAACGGAAAAACAGACGATAAATGAGCCGTAAACGCGCGCAAGTGCGAGGAAATATTATCACTCCAGTAATTCGCGAAATCGGCAGAAAAAACAGCCGCTGTCTGTACCGCCGCCGCGGCAATACCTATTATCGCAAAAACCCACGCGAAAACGGGAACATACATATTTATTTTCTTAAGCAATCGCATCATACAATAACCTTATCGAGAATATCGTTTATATCTTCATCAAATTCCAGATTGCGAATAAGCTCTGCCATATCTGACGGAATGGGAGCTGTAACACTCATTTCATGCCCGTCAACCGGATGCGGAAATTCGGTTTTCCAAGAGTGAAGAGCATGACGTGATATGTATTTATCCGTGCCCTCTCTGCCGTACAGAGTATCTCCGAGCAAAGGACATCCGAGAGACGCAAAATGCACACGTATTTGATGTGTTCTTCCTGTAATGGGGTGAGCGGCGACAATGCACTTCCCGTTTTTCTCACATAAAACTCTGTAATCCGTTACGGCAAGCTTGGCATCGGCAGCATTCGCGGGGCATACCTCTCGCTCTATTATGCTGTCCTCACGTCGGCGCATGTATGTCTCTATTCTTCCGCACCGTTCATCGGGTACGGAATCCAAAACGGCTATGTAGGTTTTGCGTATCTTTCCGTCTACCATAGACGAATACATTTTGTAAGACGCATCCTTTGTGTTAGCGGTAAGCATACATCCGCTTGTATCTCGGTCAAGTCTGTTCACTGGTCTGAAAACATACGTGGAATCCTTATATCTGTACGCCAAAGCATTTGCTACGGTATCGAGCTTGTGTCCGAGAGAGGGATGAGACGGCATATTGTACGGCTTATTAACTGCGGTCAAATATTCATCCTCGTAAAGAACTTTAATCGGAAGCTCAACCGGAATGATATACGGACTGACGTCGCACGGTTTGTCCTCGGTAGCCAGCGAAAGAACATCACCCTTTTTCAGAATATACCTGACAGTAACCCATTCTCCGTTGACTTTTATTCCGTCGGGTGAAAACTTGAGCTTTTTTATAAGATTCATCGAATAGCCGAAATCCTTCTTCAAAACCTCACGTATCAGCTTTCCCTCGTAATTTTCATCTACGATTATATCCATATGTCAGTCTTCCAGTTGTCTCCAATAGCTGTAGAACGCGATTACCGTTCTTTCTTCCCCGCCGTGCTCAATATCATGCGCGGTTATAACAACACCGTCGAGAGACATGAGCTCCCACGCGTGAAGATCATCGATTTTCACTCTCATCAGAACATCCTGACTCGAGTATACCAAAAGCTCATCGTCCTTCTTAATGATAGCACCGCTCTTTCCGACAACCTCTTCTATACCGTCTATTCTCTCTGTTACGCATTTAAGGCTTCGTCCGTCAAGATAGTTGGCTAAATCGCGTTTATATCTTTTGCTGTCAATGTTTTTGCACTTAGTCCAATTCTTTGTTTTTTTTAGCATCTTTTCACCAATTAATTGTTAACAATTTGTGTTATACGCCGAATTTCACGAAATTTTAAAAAAAGTATTGCAAATCGTCCAAATTAAGTCTATTATTAATAGACTATGTGAATGGTATTAACACGCTGAGTGCGCGTTGACTGCCGTTCTCACGCTCGTGAAATAAACTCTATTATGCATCAATTATAGCACAAAACAAAGTCCGTGTGAAGAACAATCATGAATTTTTACACATTAATATAATACACGGATCGATCCTATTGCTTTCCGACCGCGAAGTGCGGTTACGGAAACAAATTCTCAAGAAAGGTGTGTGCCTATTATGCTTCCGCTTGACAAACTCACACCTGCGGCTACATCTGCCATAAAAGACGGCGGCTTATCGCTTGATGACATGACAGTCGCAGTTCGTATGGATCTTGATCTTGACGGACAATTCGGTGAAGCATGGCTTGTTTACGAAAAAGACAAACGTGTCATTCATCGTCTCTGTGCGGACTCGGACTCCATACCGCAGCAAAAACACAAACATTCACGTGATTACGAAGATTTCGGTAAAATACCGGATGCGGGATATGTAAAATATATCGATTCGTTCTCAATGGATTACAACTCCGACTTGACGGTCGATACATGTATGTCTTCGAACAGACTGCTGGTATTCGAGCATAAAACATTGCGTCCCGATATGCCGGAAGAGCTCGAGAAGGAAGAACGCGACCGTATTGCCGAGGAATGGAACAGCGATGCAGTCACAAGAATCAAAGCATACTGTACTAACGCAAAAAGACAAAAGCTTTTCGCATTCTGTGAAATAATCGACAAATTCCTTCGCGGTCAGGATATCAACGATGATGACCAGATATTCGAACAGTTCAACGCGAAGTGTCCGAAATGCGGTCAGGTGTATGAGAACCAGTACCGCAGAGTATGCACGCACTGCCAAAAGAAAGGCGCTATTATCAAAAGGCTGCTGGACTTCTTAAAACCGTACAAGGCTCAGGTAGCTGTTGTTATATTTTGTATGCTCGCAAGCTCCGCTATTTCCCTTGTTTCCCCGATTATAAACGGTACTATTTTGTACGACCGAGTTATAAGCAGCTCGGGTAAATGGCACGCTGTCGATAAGCTGTTCATCGTACTGTCCGTTATTGTATTGCTCGCCCTCGTTTCACTGGGCATCAACATAATTCAAAACCGCGCAAACGCAAAGCTTTCCACAAGAATGACGAACGGCATGAAGCAAAATGTGTTCGACGCTCTCATGGGACTTTCGCTGTCATACCACAACACTCAGCCTACAGGCCGTCTTATAAACCGTGTCAACTACGACGCGGACAGAATCCGCAGCTTTTATATTGACGGTGTACCTAATTTCGTTATAAACGCTCTTAACTTTATCGGCTTGACGATCTTCCTCTTCTCACTCAACTGGAAGCTTACACTTATGGTATTCGTTCCCGTGCCGATTATAGTCATCATCTTCAGAGTAATGCTCCCGAAGCTGTGGAGAATGTATTCAAAGCAATGGCGTGCTTCTTCATCCATGAACTCCATGCTCGGCGACTCTCTCAACGGTATACGTGTTGTTAAAGCCTTCGCGAAGGAAGCAGAAGAAACAAACCGCTTCTACAAATATTCAACACGTCTATACAGCGCAAACCTCAAGGTAAATATTACCTCTCTTACAATATTCCCTCTGGTCAGCCTTCTTATAGGTATGTCATCACAGATGATATGGGGATTCGGCGGTCTTTCCGTTATGGGCGAGGAAATGACATACGGTGAATTTACCACTTACCTCGGATATATCGGAATGATATTCGGCCCTCTGCAGTTCTTCTCGACATTCACAAACCTTATCACCGATACCATAAACGCAGCACAGAGAATGTTTGAGATTCTCGATATGGTACCTGATGTAATGAATGCTCCCGATGCCGTCGAAAAGGAAGAATTCCTCGGCGATATCGAATTCCAGGATGTTTCATTCCATTACAACCCGAACAGACCTATTCTTAAGGATGTCAACATTAAAATTCATCCCGGTGACAATATCGGTCTTGTAGGACACACCGGAAGCGGTAAGAGTACCATAGTAAACCTCATTACACGTATGTACGACCCCATCTCCGGTCAGATTCTGATAGACGGCATGGATCTTAAGAAGGTTAAGATTTCATCTATCAGACATAACATAGCGATTGTATCTCAGGAAATATTCCTGTTCCGCGGTACAATAGCAGACAACATCCGCTATGCACGTCCGGACGCTACAATGGAAGAGGTTATCGCTGCCGCAAAAGCCGCGAATGCTCATGACTTTATCGTCCGTCTTCCCGAAGGATATGAAACCGAGGTAGGCTCGGGTAGCCGTTCACTTTCCGGCGGTGAAAGACAGCGTGTTTCCATAGCAAGAGCTCTTCTCATGTCCCCGTCGATTCTTATTCTCGATGAAGCAACAGCGGCAATGGATACCGAAACCGAAAGACTTATCGGTGACGCTCTCGCAAAGCTTGTTAAGGGACGTACCTGCATAACAATAGCACACAGACTTTCCACACTCAAGGACTGCAACTACCTGTTTGTAATAGAAAACGGTGAAATCGCCGAAGAAGGACCTCCGGATGAACTTCTTGCAAAAGGCGGAGTTTATTATAGACTTTATAAGCTCCAGGCTGAAGCAATGAAGAAGGTTCTTGCGGGAATGTAAGTCCGATTTAAGGTATGAAAGGATAGGTTATATTTATGGCAAACAACGAAAAAAATACCGATGTAAAAGCCACTGATAAAAATAAAAACGAAAATAAATCCGAAGACAAAAAGCTTTTAAACAAATCAGAAGATAAAAAAGCAGACGAAAAGAAAAAAGACGATGCGGAAGATACCGAGGAAGTAAACGCAGACGACCTCTTCAAACACAGAGTTTCGATAACCATGACTCCCGAAAACTCATGGTTCTCACTCTCCACAGGCGGACTTATTTCACTGAAAATAATCAATGCCGACGGCGAAGAAGAAACATTTGAAAGAGTAGTTATCCGCCGTTCCTTCCCTGTTACCGCACCCGATGAATTCCTTTCCGTAAGAGAACCCGACTCCCGTATTAAAGGAAGAGGCTCCGAAATCGGAATGATCCGCAACATTAACATTTTCGATAAGGATACGGTTAAGCTCATAAACGATGAGCTTGAAGTTCGTTATTTCACCCCCGAAATCAAGAAAATCACCTCTGCGAAAGAGAAATTCGGCTACACATATTGGGAAGCCGAAACCACGGCAGGCAGCGCGTCAATAGTTCTGAACAATCCCTTCTCCAACATTCGTGTTCTCGAAGACAAGAGAATATTTATTTCGGATATGGACGGCAACTGCTTTATAATACCCGATCCGTCAAAGCTCGATAAGCTGAGCTACAAGTACATAGAGATTTATATCTGAGTTGTACCTAAAACTCATCTAAAACACCCAGAAAGGCAGTCAAATTATGAAGCTGATGTACGATCTGCCCGAGCTTGACAGAGCAGCCTATGACTCATCTGCCGAGACAGGCGAAAAACTAATGTACGTTGTCCCCTTCAACGTACTCGAGGATAAATTTGTTGACGGCTGGACTTTAGTAACGGACAGAAGAATCCTTTGCATACTTCACGGTAAAATAATCAACGAAATAGATCTCTCGCACTGCGGCATTTTCTCCACCGAAGTTCTTTACGGAAACTGCGCATTCTATGCCGAGGTTGACGGAATCACCACACTCGTTTGCCGATTCCTCAGCGGACGAAACCTTCCGAGATATTCGGTTCTTGTGCATGCCTGCGAGGATTTGGCAAAAAAACGCCGTGACAACAGAGCTCCCGGTAATCCTGTAACAAACGATGACCCCGAAAGATTCTGTCCGAAATGCGGACGTCCTTTCATTCACGGAACTAAGCTTTGTCCCTTCTGCCGCAACACAAAAGAAGTTTATTTGAAGCTGTGGGGACTCACAAAGGGTTTAAGATTAATGCTCTTCTTCCCTCTGTTCGTATCGGTTTTCTCACTGATTATCCAGTTCGTTCTTCCCGCTATTCAAAAGGTTGCGGTAAACGATTATCTCACAAACGAATCTATTCGTCCCGTAAACTCTTTCAGCGACCCTCATTTGCATGCATTCATAGCAATATTCATTGCCATCGTTTCAATCGACCTTGTTCAGCGTGTTATAAGCGTAGTTCAAAGCAGAATGTCCGCTATCTCAGGCAACAAGTTCACATTGATGATGCGTACACTTTTGTACGAGAAAATCTCCACTCTTTCGGTATCCTCCATACAGCGTAAGTCTACCGGTGACCTTATGGGAAGAATCACGGGTGACGTAAACGCAGTACAGGATTTTATGACAAACCAGCTGCCGAGCTTGTTTACTCAAGGCGCTTCGTTTATCTTAGCACTTATATTCCTGCTTATACTTAACCCTCTGATGAGCTTGTTTGTATTTGTTCCGATTCCGCTTGTTGTATACCTTGTTGCGAAATTCTGGAGCACCATGCAGAATCTCAACAGAAAGAACTGGATTCTCTCTTACCATGTAAATCTTTTTCTGCAGGATGTCTTAAACGGTATCCGTGTCGTTAAAGCTTTCGGTAACGAAGAGCGTGAAATCGCAACCTTCCACAAGAGAACTAACCGTTCGGCAGCACAGTCCGAGCATAACGCGCTCTTATTCGATACCGTATTCCCTCTTCTCGGATTTGCGGTTCGTTTCGGTTCTTACCTGATTCTGTTCTACGGAAACTACCTCCTCTTCAAAGGTGTTATGAACTACGGTGACCTTCACCAGTTCAATTCGTATTCCAATATTATATACGGTCCTTTGCTTTGGATTACATTTATCCCCAGAAACATTTCGTCATTCCTTACATCACTCGGTAAGGTTCTCGAAATTCTCGAAGAACAGCCTGAAATTTCCGATGTAGGCCTGCCTATCGATATATCAATCGAAGGTGACGTAAGCTTCAAAAACGTTACTTTCGGTTACGATACCTACAACCCCGTTCTTGAAAACATCAACCTTGAAATAAAGAAAGGTGAGATGATCGGAATCGTAGGCCACTCGGGATCCGGTAAAACGACACTTATAAACCTTCTTATGCGTTTGTACGATGTAACCGATGGTGCTATCGAAATCGATAATGTTAATATTAAGGATATTTCGCAGAATGCACTCCGTTCTCAGATAGGCGTCGTTCTTCAGGAAACTCACCTGTTCTCGGGTTCTATCAGAGACAACATCAAATACGCAAAGCCTCATGCTACCGATGAAGAGGTTATAGCCGCTGCTAAGCTTGCCAATGCACACGATTTCATAGTTAACCTTCCCGAAGGTTATAACACAATGGTCGGTGAAAAAGGTTACTCGCTTTCCGGTGGTGAAAGACAGCGTGTTGCTATAGCGAGAGCGCTTATTCACAATCCTAAGATTCTTATCCTTGATGAAGCTACGGCTGCCCTCGATACAGAAACCGAAAAGCTTATTCAAGACGCAATCAATAAGCTTACCAAAGACAGAACATCGTTCGCCATCGCTCACAGACTTTCCACTCTCCGCAATGCCGACCGTCTTGTCGTACTCGATAAAGGTCACGTTGTAGAATTCGGTACTCACCAGGAGCTGCTTGAGCTGAAAGGCTTCTATTGGAGACTTGTTATGGCTCAGCGTCAAGACTCAGGTATGCTTGAAAAAGCAGATAAAGCGATTGCAGCAAGAGCCGCAAAGTAAAACAGTTAATACTGAAAAATCCCGGATGATTTACATCCGGGATTTTTTATAGACAGCTTGTTTTGTTAAGTTATACTTAGGAGAATTTCCGGTCACGGAAATTCTCGGGAGCGGGTAGGTTTGCTTTATTCTTCGGTTGACGTAGATTCCCAAACATTAATTTCTGCTATACTTCGGAGAATTTCCATGAATGGAAATTCTCCGGAGCGGGTAGGTTTGCTTTATTCTTCGGTTGACGTAGATTCCCGCTCGGTTATCAAATCAATGTTGCTGATTAATTTTTCGAATATTTTCTTAAATACTTTAAACTCCTCTTCGGTAATTCCGTTGTTCAGCATTTTAACGAAATTTTTTTGACGACTGCGAATTGCATGAACCGCTTCAGCGGCATTTTCGGTCAATACAAGATGTATCTGACGTCTATCCTTTGAATCCTTATTCCCGATTATAAATCCGCGAGATATAAGATGCTCCACCGCTTTTGATACATGACTTTTAGCTATCATTCTATATTCCACGACACTGCTTGCAGTATCAAGCTTCGGATTGTTCGAAAGGAATGCCAATACATCAATCTCAGCTCTCGTTAAACCGTACTTATCTGAGATATCCTCCCATATCGATTCGTACGCTTTCTTCAAAACAAACGCGCTATGTAAAATCTCGCGTGCTTCAGACATAATATAACCTTCCTTAATTTTTCAGAATCTGTAGTTTATTGCCGAATCAGCAATTGTATACTCATCGAGTATATCATTGTTAAGCTCAACTCCGGTAATTTTTTCTTCGACTAACGCCGCAAATAACGCTTCTCCTACAGTTGTATCATAATCATCGAAGAAATCCGCGTTATCACTGTTTTCCCATGGTTTTTCATCCATTTCAAGACGCATTATATAATGTGTACCGTAATCTGTTTCGATTTTCTTGTATTCTCCGACTTCCAAACTTAAAGCGCTTTCGGTAACCTCTTCTATGAAATCCATGTCCGCAGATATGTAGTATCCGTTTTCATAGTATTTATCCTCTGAAAAAGCCTCATAAACTTCTTCAAAGTCACCGCCTTCCGCAAGAGATTCATCAATTGCGTCGATAAGCGCCTGTTTTGCCGCAAGTTCATCGCTTGTAAGCTCACGTTTTTTCTTCAGTCCGTCTTCAGTGTATTCCTGCACTCCGTCTTCATCCGTTGCATACACATACTTGTTGTTAACATATATATGACGCACACGCACGTAGTTTTCATCAAGATAATTCTGTCTGTCATCATCGGTAATTCCGATAACTCCGTCCGAACCGTAGAGAGCATCATATAATGCCGATACCTTTTCATCGCGAAGGTAAATTTTCTTCAGCATCTTAATGTTAACTCCGTATGCTCCCAGTGCGGCATTGAACTTACTTTTACTGCCTTCGGAATATTCTGTAACAAAGTCATCGATATAGCTGTTAATCGTATCCTCAATCGATGACGATAACTGCAGTCCGTAATCGTCAAACATCTGCTCACATACCAAAGTCATTTCAACATTATGTACTACAGCACTGTACAGAACATCCTCCGCCGTCTGACCGTCATCGGTTACGACAGCCGAAAAATATTCCGCCGTGTTTTCGAAATCGGAATAAGTCTGAGCATACTTTCCTTTATATGTGGCAAGGTAATAGCAAAATTCATTTTCATTTATAGAATGACTGCCGTACGACATAACGCTTTCCGAAGAACAAGCACTCATACTGCCGACCAGCATTGCAGTCGCCATTACTGCCGATATTATTTTGTTTTTCATTTAGTTCTCTCTATAACAATTTTCTATAGTTATATTATAGCTCACGAAAATGAACAAATTATACTATTTGTCGAAAAAACTCATGTATTTCCGCAGTATTTCAAGTAAAAATTCTGTATTTCTCATGTTTTTCTTGGTTTTCATTGTAATATACGGGTTTTGTCCGAGCATAACGCGCACTCCCGACAGCGGATATGCGGCAGCAAGTCTTTGAATCTTTGAAGCATCGGGAGAAGACGCATAAAGTCTTACACTGCCGTCTTTTTCTTCTATTTTCGTGAAACCGCATTGTCTGCCCATTGCTCTTATCCAAGCAATACGACAAAGGTTAACCGCCTGTGAATTAGGTTCTCCGTACCTGTCGCACAGCTCATCTATAATGTCGTCATAGTCTGCTTCGTTCTGAACTTTTGCAATCCTCTTGTACATATCCATTCTCTGAGGCGCGGACACAATATAGCTTTGCGAAAGGTATGCGTCACAGCGAATGTCTACCGCACATTCAGGCAGCTCTTTTTTTATCGGCTCGCCTTTTTCTTCGATTACAGCCTCATCAAGCAGCTTCATATATAAATCGTATCCTACCGCTTCCATGTGACCGTGCTGCTCCGCTCCGAGAAGATTTCCCGCTCCTCTTATTTCAAGGTCTCGAAGAGCGATTCTGAAGCCTGCTCCGAACTCGGCGTATTCTTTTATTGCCGCAAGACGCTTTTCGGCTATTTCACTGATCTGCTTGCCGCGCTTGTATGTGAAATACGCAAACGCTCTCGTGCTGGATCTGCCTACTCTTCCTCTGATCTGATGCAGCTGAGAAAGTCCGTAGTTTTCCGCGTTTTCTATTATCAGCGTATTCGCGTTTGGAACATCTACTCCAGTCTCGATTATAGTTGTGCATATCAGAATATCTATTTCACCTTTTATAAGCTGATCCCACACATCCTCTATGGCTTCCCTTTCGAGCTTGCCGTGAGCAACGGCAATTCTTGCGTCGGGTATTGCCCTCTCGATTCTGTCTGCGACATTATATATGCCCTCCACACGATTATAAAGGTAAAATACTTGTCCGCCTCTTCTGAGCTCACGCCGTATTGCCTCATTAATCAATGCTTCATCATATTCCATTACATATGTCTGAACGGGAGAACGAAGTCCGGGTGCTTCTTCAAGTACGCTCATATCGACAATTCCGCCCATTGCCATGTTAAGTGTTCTCGGAATAGGCGTTGCCGTCAATGTAAGTATATCGGCATTAACCGCAAGCTGCTTCAGCTTTTCCTTTTGAGCTACACCGAAACGCTGTTCTTCATCTATGATAATCAATCCGAGATCAAAGAAGCTTACGTCCTTCGATATAAGACGGTGTGTTCCGATAATAATATCCGTGTCCCCGCGCGCTACTCTTCGTATAGCCGCTGCCTGTTCCGATTGAGTACGGAAACGCGACACCATGTCGATTTTTACCGGAAAGGCTCTCATTCTGCTTAAAAACGTCTGATAATGCTGATATGCAAGTATAGTAGTGGGAACTAATACAGCAACCTGTTTACCGCTCATAACCGCTTTAAATGCCGCTCTGAGTGCAACCTCGGTTTTTCCGTATCCGACATCTCCGCAAAGAAGTCTGTCCATAGGATAAGGCTTTTCCATGTCCTGCCTAATATCTTCGATTGCGGCAAGCTGTCCGTCAGTTTCCTCGTATTCGAACGAATCGGCAAATTCCATGCACATGTCGTCATCGGGATCGAAAGCAATACCCTTTGTTTTTTTACGTCTGGCATACAGTTCAATGAGCTCTTTTGCCATTTCCCTTGTTGCGGCTTTTGCCTTGCTTTTAGTACGTACCCAATCACTTCCGCCCATTTTCGAAAGCTTTACCATACCCGTATCCGAACCTACTCCGATATATTTCGACACATGGTCAAGCTGATCTACGGGCAAGAAAAGTTTATCACTGCCTGCATACTTTATGTGTACATAATCGCGTGAAGCTCCGTCAATGGTAAGTGTTTCGAGTCCCATGTACTGGCCGATGCCGTATGCTTCATGAACGACTATATCTCCTACCTTCAGGTCTGCGTATGACAAAATAGCCTCTGTCGCGGACTTTTTCTTTTTTGCTTTTCTGAAATAATGTCCCCTTGTAGGCTTCGATGATTCACGTGAGTAATCAAGCAAAACAAATTTAGGATATGAAAGCTCAAACCCACCGGGGAACTCACCGCTCATTACCAATATCGGTGAATTGGCATTTGCCTTAAGCACATCAATATCCGAGCTCATTTTATCGGCTTGAACTACAGTATAGCCTTCTGTTACCAAATTTTCGCAAATAGCACTGTTTTCACTCTCGGTAGCACACAGTACAGCGCACAGATATCCCTCTTTTTTAAATCTGGCGAGATCCTCGTTAAACAGCTCAATGTTGCCTGCATATGCGGGAACATGCCTTGTGTTGAATGTAAACAGCCCTGCCGATGAAAATCCGTTGTTTGATCTCACAAGGGTATCGACAATTATGACAGGTGACGCCTGACGTCCGATTATTTCGTCAAAACTGCGCAGAAAAATACCGTTTTTTTGCGGCGGCATTTCGTGATGCTCAGTCATATCGATAATGCTCTGCTCTATTAATGAGTTTTGCGCGTTTGCCCTCTCTTCTATTTCATCACAGTCTACCAATATCATCGGGCCGCAGTCATAATCAAGCAGAGATGTGCCTGACGGATACAGTGTGGGAAGGTATTTATCGGCAAAGTTCAGCTCAAAACCGTGCTCCGCCGATGTCAGCTCGCTGCTTAAGACCTCTGCCGCCCTCGCATTCTTATCATCCGTATTAGCACCGAGCCGTCTTATCTGTTTCTTAATGATATCTATTAATTCCTTGCGTTTTTCATCACTCACAATAAGCTCTCTTACCGGAGGAAAAACAATATCATCAGTCACATCCTCGGTGAAACGCTGAGTATCCGCCGCAAAATATCCGATTCTGTCTATTTCATCACCGAACAATTCGATTCTTATAGGCTGCGACAGCGGAGGATAAACATCCACTATTCCTCCGCGGACAGCAAACTGTCCCGCAGATTCAACCAATTCTACGCGTGTGTAGCCTGCACTTGCAAGCTGTAAAGTCAGTGATGAAATATCAAGAGGCTCGTCATATGATATTTTTATACATTTCTCTTTAAGTTCATCGGGAGACAATGTTATTTGCAATACCGCCTCGGCAGTTGTACAAACTACCTCGGCACGGGATTTTTGAGGCATTACATCGATTAGTGATGTAAGCACACTCAGTCTCTCCCCCTCATAATCGTGTGATGAAGCGATATTTAAAAAACAATATTCTCTCGATGGAAAAAACATAGCGTTTTTTCCGCACGACTTTAAAAATTCGCAAAACGATGCCGCTCTTTTCTCATTCGGGAACAATATTATAGGAGGAAATCCGCTCTCGGAAAAATCCTCGGCTAAAGCTTGTAGAAAAACCTGTTCCGCTCCTTCAGTCAGTCCGCTGACATTATACGGCTTTCTTTTGCCGTACACAGGGGCTGTGAGTACCGCGGTCAGTGAGGTATATTCGCGATTCTTTCGAAAAATATCACAAAGCAAGCTGTAATTCATTTTATAATTACCTTTATTATATATCAGAATCTGACTCCGTTAAGCTTTCCCATTGCAGTATCTGCGTTTCCGTTAATTATATCGGGTAAGGTATCGAAAACAATATTGAACACGGAAAAAATTTTTTCTTCATCTTCCTTAGGTATTCTGCCGAGTACCCAATCGGCAAGAGGATATTCGGGATTCGGCTTTTCTCCGACCCCTATACGAATACGCGGAAACTCTTCACTGCCGAGGTTGTCGGTAATGCTTTTAAGTCCCTTTTGTCCTCCCGCTGAGCCGCTTTTTCTGAATCTGACTCGTCCGGGAGCGAGGTAAATATCATCACTTATGACTATTATATTACTCGGCTCTATTTTATAAAAATCCGCAGCTTCTTTTACCGCCTCACCTGAGGCATTCATATAGGTTTGCGGCTTCATAATCATCACTCTGTGACCGGCAATGGATGTCATTCCGTATAACGCTTTAAATTTCAGCGTTTTAATCGGGCATGACAGCTTTTGTGATAAAAAATCAGCGCACAGAAAACCTGCATTGTGTCTGGTGAACGTATACTTATCTCCTGGATTTCCCAACCCCGCAATGATAAATTCAGGCTGTCCGCTGTCCGCTGTCTGCGATGAGCTTTCCTTTATTTTTTTAAACAATTCAAAAATATCCGACATCGTTTGTTTTCCTTTTCGTATAACGCACAAAAAGCTCGTTTTATTTCAGACGAGCATATTGTGTGTATTATTTTGTTTTATCTTCCGGCTATTTCATGTACGATACTGCAAAGCTCATCATAATGTGCTTCGATATCGCTGATAAGCTTAAACTGAGTTCTTGCTCTTACGAGGTTATGCTCAGGATAAGCTGTTTTAAAATATGTGTCTCCGTTCAGATAATCCGCCAAGAATCTCGAACCGCATTCGAGAGTCATAAGCTTTACAGAGAACGGAAGAAGTTTAAGCTCTTCGTCTGTAATGTTTGTGAGTTCTTCGAGGAAGCCTTTTGTGAACGCCGTAAAGTTATCTATCTTGAAGTATATCTTGTCAAGGTCCTTTTCGTCTTCGGCACCGCTTGAGCCGCCGAAGCGAAGTGCATCTCCGTAATCATAAAGAAGAGATCCGGGCATTACGGTATCAAGGTCGATTACACATACACCTTCACCTGTTTTGCTGTCGAGGAGCACATTGTTGAGCTTTGTATCGTTATGAGTTACTCTGAGCGGAATTCTGCCTTCCTTCAGTGCATCCACAACGATTCCCGCATCACATTCCCTGTCAAGCACAAATTTAATTTCTTTCTCTGCGGTTGCTGCTCTGCCTGCTTTATCGTTTTTCAATGCTTCCTTGAATTGCTCATATCTTACGGGAGTATTGTGGAAATCTATAATCGTTTCATTAAGCTTATCCGCAGGATAATCCGCAAGCATTCTCTGGAATTTACCGAATGCGCGAGCGGCATTATAAAGCTGTTCGGGCTTTTCTACTACATCGTATGACTTGGCACCGCTGATAAACTTATATACTCTGTAATACTCGCCGTTTGTATGCTTGTAATACGGTTTTCCGTCCTTTGTGTAGATAAGCGCAAGTGTTTCTCTGTCGGGATCTCCGCCTTCTGCGGCTATCTTTTTGCGGAGAAACTCTGTCACACCCATAATATTTTCCATAACTGCCGGCGGGTTTGTGAAAACATTTTTATTTATACGCTGCAGAATATAGTCCGGTTTAGCGTGAACGATATATGTATCATTAATGTGGCCATTGCCATATATGGAAGGCAGAGTATCAATGTTAAAGTTTTTTAATATCTCATCAAATTGAATTTCCATGCTGATTCCTCTTTCATTCAATTATATTTATATGCATTATTCGTATTAGTATAACATATTTTACCAGAAAAGTAAATAGTTAATATCCACTAAAACCTTCTGTTTTGCGTGAATTTTCGATTAAAGCCTTGCTTGACAACATATATGAATAATGCTATAATATTCAAGCATCATTACGTATATCGAGGGTTATATGATAGTTATAAACAGTATCGGTCACAGCGGTTTTTCGGTTGAATCCGAAACGCACATGTTAATATTCGATTATTACGAAGGAAATCTGCCGTCACTCGCGATGGAGAAAAAGCTTTATGTTTTCGTAAGTCATGTTCACAGCGACCACTATAACCCCGAAATTTTTCGTTTGTGCGGTAAGCATCCGTCGGTAAAGTTTGTCTTATCCTCCGATATCACGACGTCTGAAATCGAATCACACGGTTCTTTCGATTACATCTCGGTAGAACCCGGCACGGATATTAAGCTTGAGAGTAAATTCCGTCTCAAAGCACTTCCGTCAACAGACAGCGGTGTAGCGTATTTATGCTGTCTCAACGGACGTAATATATACCATGCGGGAGATTTAAACCTCTGGCTGTGGAAAGGAATGGGTGAAAAAGAAGTTTGGGAAATGACCGACAGATTCCGTGAGTATACACGCGGTCTTAAAGGTTTTCATATTGATACCGCATTCTTGCCGCTTGATACACGTCAGGGAATGTATTCGTTCTTAGGCTTCGATTATTACATGCGTCAATTTAAAATCAAGCATGCGATTCCCATGCATTTCTTCGGTTCCCCTAAAATCGTGGATGATCTGATATGCGACCCAATATCGCGCGACTATCGCTCTAAGATTTTGAAAATGTATCCCGGAAGCTCAACGTATTTCGAATAATTATACTCCGCGACAGTTTTTTTGCCGCGGTTTTTCTTTAAAATCCGCTTGTTCGGACACAATTCCGCACTGCATGACGTAATGAAAATTAATACGTCCGTATGCAATGTTATATTGACAATTATTCACTATAATGGTATAATAATCACATATAAGCATATAAAATGAAATTTGTATCGAATGTTAATTCATTATCTGCATAGAATCACTTATAAGTCGGGAGGACAATGATATGGGACTTACTCTTGCTGAAAAAATATTAAAATCTCACACTGTTGACGGAAACTTCAGTAAAGGCAGTGAGATAGGATTAAGAATAGACCAGACACTTACACAGGACGCTACGGGAACCATGGCATACATAGAATTTCTCGCCATGGACATAGATCAGGTAAAAACCGAACGCTCTGTCGCCTATATTGACCACAACACACTTCAATCGGGATTCGAGAATGCTGATGACCACCGTTTCATTGCCTCTGTATGCAAAAAGCACGGACTGTATTATTCTCGCCCCGGAAACGGAATTTGCCACCAGGTACATCTTGAACGCTTCGGCGCTCCGGGAAAAACATTGCTCGGCTCTGACAGCCACACCCCCACAGGCGGCGGAATCGGAATGATTGCCATGGGTGCAGGCGGACTTGATGTAGCGGTAGCTATGGGCGGCGGTGCTTATTACATCACATACCCGAAAATCGTTAATGTAGAGCTTGTTGGAAAGCTTTCTCCGTGGGTTTCGGCAAAGGATGTTATACTGAAGCTTTTATCGATAATGTCGGTTAAAGGCGGTGTAGGCAAGATTATCGAATATACCGGAGAGGGCGTAAAAACCTTATCTGTTCCAGAAAGAGCTACTATTACCAATATGGGAACGGAGCTTGGTGCTACAACATCAATATTTCCTTCCGACGAAATCACACAAGCATTTCTTCGTGCTCAGGGAAGAGAGGATGTATATGTTCCTCTCGCAGCCGATGCGGATGCGGTATATGACGAACATATTACAATAGACCTCTCATCTGTAGAGCCTATGGCAGCATGTCCTCATTCACCTGACAATGTTAAATCTATAAGCGAAATCGGCAAAATGAAGATTGACCAGGTCTGCATAGGATCATGTACAAACTCATCGATTCTCGATATGCTTAAGGTAGCATACATACTTGAAGGAAAAACCGTTCATCCGGATGTATCGCTTACCGTATCGCCCGGTTCAAAACAAGTCCTCAACATGATGGCTGACAACGGAGCTTTATCTAAAATAATCGGTGCAGGCGCAAGAATTCTCGAGTCGGCATGCGGTCCGTGTATCGGTATGGGTCAGTCTCCCAACTCAGGCGGAATTTCACTCAGAACATTCAACCGCAACTTTGAAGGACGCAGCGGAACTAAAGACGCAAAAGTTTATCTTGTCTCCCCCGAGGTTGCCGCAGCATCCGCAATTGCCGGTTACTTATGTGATCCGAGAGAGCTCGGCAACATGCCCGAGTTTGTTTTGCCCGAAAAATACTCTATCAACGACAACATGATTACACTGCCCGCTTCTCCCGAGGAAGCCCAAAATGTAGAAATTCTGCGCGGTCCTAACATTAAAGGATATCCTAAGACAGAACCTCTTTCGGACAGTATTACCGCCGAATGCTCACTCAAAGTCGGTGACAATATTACCACAGACCATATTATGCCTGCAGGTTCGAAAATTCTTCCGCTCAGATCTAATATACCCGCTATATCCAAGCATTGCTTCGCGGCGTGTGACGAATCGTTCCCCGAACGTGCCATGAATCTCGGAAAGAGTATTATCATCGGCGGCTCAAACTACGGTCAGGGTTCATCAAGAGAGCATGCCGCACTCGCACCATTGTATCTCGGTGTAAAAGCCGTAATAGTAAAATCTTTTGCGAGAATACACAAGCAAAATCTGATAAATGTGGGAATACTTCCGCTTGAATTTATCAACGAAGCCGATTATGACAAAATATCTCAGGGTGATACGTTTGAGTTATGCGGACTCAAAGAATTCATTCATAACGGCGGAAAGCTTACAGTACATGATAAAACAAACGGTGTTTCGTTTGATGTAAAATGCGAGCTCAGCGAAAGAATGCAAAACGTAATCCTTTGCGGCGGTCTTCTCGAATACACAAAAAGTTCTATGAAATAAGGTGACAAACATGGCTAAAATACAAATGAAAACTCCTCTTGTCGAAATGGACGGAGATGAAATGACAAGAGTTCTATGGAAGTGGATTAAAGAGATACTTATAGAACCATATGTTGATTTAAAAACCGAATATTATGACCTTGGATTGGAAAACAGAAATAATACAGATGACCGGGTAACCGTTGACTCCGCACTTGCGGCAAAAAAATACGGTGTTGCCGTAAAATGCGCTACAATCACTCCCAACGCCGCAAGAGTCAGCGAATATAACTTAAAGGAAATGTGGAAGTCTCCCAACGGCACAATAAGAGCGATTCTCGATGGTACTGTTTTCCGCACACCTATCATTGTCAAAGGAATCACACCGTATATTCCTACCTGGACGAAGCCTATCACTATCGCACGCCAC
The DNA here is from genome assembly GCA_964634795.1 of uncultured Ruminococcus sp. Lineage (GTDB taxonomy): Bacteria > Bacillota > Clostridia > Oscillospirales > CAG-272 > UMGS1696. The sequence continues at coordinate 24,087 of CAZWLL010000018.1, forward strand.
GCATACGGAGACGTATACAAAAACACCGAATTAACCGTTCCGGAAGGTGCAAAAGCTGAGCTGGTGGTTACCGACAAGGACGGCAACGAAACACGTGCGCTTATACATGAATTCGAAAATTCCAAGGGTATAGTACAGGGTATCCACAACATAGACTCATCCATTGCAAGCTTCGCACGCAGTTCGTTTAACTATGCTCTCGACGAAGGCAAAGATTTATGGTTTGCGGCTAAAGACACCATTTCCAAAACATACGACCATCATTTCAAGGACATTTGGGCTGAAATTTTCGAAAACGAATATAAAGAAAAGTTTGCTGAGCGTGGAATTGAATACTTCTATACTCTAATTGACGATGCCGTAGCAAGAGTTATACGCAGTGAAGGCGGCTACATTTGGGCTTGCAAGAATTACGACGGTGACGTTATGAGCGACATGGTTGCCACAGCCTACGGCAGTCTTGCCATGATGACATCGGTTCTTGTATCACCCGACGGCAATTATGAATATGAAGCGGCACACGGAACTGTACAGAGACACTACTACAAGTATTTAAAGGGAGAAGAAACCTCCACAAACAGTGTTGCTACAATTTTCGCGTGGAGCGGTGCTCTGAAAAAGAGAGGAGAGCTTGATTCGATTCCCGAGTTAGTTGATTTTGCCGAAAAGCTTGAAAAGGCTTCTATTAAGACTATAGAGGACGGAGTTATGACAGGCGACTTGTACACGCTGTCAAAACTCGAAAATAAGAAGAAAGTCAACTCACTTGATTTCTTAAAGGAAATCGCGAACAGGCTCACTGTCGGCGAATAACCTTCACCTAAATAGTAATGTTTATACATCGCCTCCTCGAGAATTTTCATCTATGAAAATTCTCCGCTATTTCGGTTTAACCGTATAAGGCGAATAACCTTCACCTAAATAGTAATGTTTATACATCGCCTCCTCGAGAATTTTCATCTATGAAAATTCTCCGCTATTTCGGTTTAACCGTATAAAGCGAATAACCTTCACCTAATTAGTATAATTATACATCGCCTCCTCGAGAATTTTCACCTATAAAAATTCTCCGCTATTTCGGTTTAACCGTATAAGCGAATAACATTCATCTAATTAGTATAGTTATACATCGCCTCCTCGAGAATTTTCACCTGAAATTGAGGGTTAATGCAAATGAATATAATCGGTCATTTTAAAACAATAACTCGGCACCGCAATCTTGTAATGAAAAACTGTTTCAAAGCGGGAATACCTCTGAATGGTTTGCTTCACGATTTATCAAAATACTCTCCCGCAGAGTTTATTCCCGGAATGATGAATTATGAAGAAGGAAAGCGCAGTCCTAACGAACATGAACGTGAAATCAAAGGTTATTCATCCGCTTGGCTTCATCATAAAGGCAGAAATAAGCATCATTTTGAGTACTGGTTCGACATCAACACAAAAACAATGATGTACGAGCCTATAAGAATGCCTCTGTGTTACCTTAAGGAAACGTTTTGCGATCGTGTTGCTGCCTGCAAAATTTATAAAGGCGAAAACTATAAGGATTCCGATCCTCTCGAGTACTATCTTTCCAGACGTCCCGATGCCGGTAAAAATCTAATGCATCCGTGTACATCATGCATACTGGAAAAATGGCTGAGAATGCTTGCAAACGAAGGCGAAGAGGCAACGTTCGAACACATACGCAAAATCGGTGATATTAAATACTGCAGCTTTTGTGTTCGACGCGGAAATAAGTAGATTTATTTATTGACTTTTTAAGTAAATTCTGTTGCATTTTTGTAAACCTTATGTTATAATATTTATGTGATTTAATAAAGCAACATAGCAAGACAAGGTGTTGTTTTACCGCTTCTTCACGTGCCGCGGTCTACTATTATATTATAGCTGAGGTTAACATGAACATTCTTCCGCTTTTAACATTTTCTGCTGTCACCGCACCGTTCACAGGTGATAGAATCGGTGCAATCATTCTGGTATTGTGTATTTCAGGCTTTGCCTTAATTGTAATGCTTATAATGACACTTATCAGAAACAAAAATATCAAAAAATAAAAAATCAGCAGCTCGACTTAATTCAAGCTGCTGGTTTTATTTTATTCAAGCCACTTTATTGTGTTTTTCGAGTCTCATAAGTGTTCTTGAAAGCGGGTACACAAGCAACCCCATTGCAAGGTTTCCGAATCCATGTACCGCATCCCACGGAAGTCCCGCTATAATCCATTTTATAGTCGTTGCAAAATCATATCCGAACATTATCGCCTGCGCCGGTGCATATATAGTTCCGTAACTGAATCCGAAAAAAGCACATACAAGCGGATATACAATAAGCGCAACCTTCTTCGACATATTCTGCGGCAAAAGCATAGTTACCGCCCACATGAATGTCCAAAGATATAGATATGGAATCCACCACATTGCGAATCCGTAATATAATCCCGACAGCAGAACAAAAACATAAATCGGAATTAACGCACGTACTCTGTAAACTATTGTGAACACCATTACGAACATAGCAAGCGGATGTATGTTCGGTAATGCCTCAAGAGCAAGCTTTGACGCAAGCATAAGCGCACCGAGCATTGCGAAGACAATCATGCTCCTGATCTTTGCGTGTGATTTCATCAGCCGGCGTAAACTGTATATGTGAGTTCGTAGTGCTCGCCGTCGGCAATATTAGTGGATGATGCACCTGTCATGAGGTACTCACCGTCTTTAGAAATAGCCCAGTATGACTGATCGGCACTGTAATCTGCTAATTCGCCGTCTACTGTAGTAATGTAAAGGCCGTATTCATCTGTTGTGCCCTCAACAATACCTGCTTCAAGCAGTGCGTCTGCAAGTGTTGTTTTTGTGGTTTTGATTTCGTGTTCGGTTGATTCTCCTGCTTTGTTAATTACTTCAACGGTAATTGTGATTTCTCCGGCTGCTGTGCTTTCTTCGTTGTCCTTTGAGCAGGAAACGATAGTAAGTGCCATAACCGCAATCAGCATTACAACAGCGGAAAACTTAAGAATGTTCTTTAACTGTTTCATTTTAGTTTCTCCTTATTTTATAAAATAAAATTTGCGCTCCACTGTCAGCATAATGCTGCCGGCACTCGCGGCTGAACAGCGGAAATCGAGGCAGGTATCCCGACTTACACGAATATAGACACCATGCCTTCTCAGTTTCCCAATGGCTCCGAATGCGGTTTTTCGGATATGGTGCCGTAACGCGATCACGGTGACGGGCTCGTACAGGATTCTCACCTGTTTCCGGTTTAAACAATAAATGTACCTCTGCGTCGTGACTATTATAACACTCTATTCATCAAATATCAAGTATAATGTAAAATATTAATAAATAGTCCTGTCGATAACATGCTGTTTATAATAAAAAAATAATCACCATAGACTGTAAAACCGAACTGACAGTCATATGGTGATTATTATTATACCGATTTCCGTCGAATATCTCTGAATATCCGTTTAAATATTCGCTTTATGATATAAAGCTTTATTAAATCCGTCAGAACGGTGCTTTTTCGATATTCGGATTACCGTGTGTATAAGTCGGAAGAAGCTTAGGAGACTGTACCGATGTTTCTATACCCGCATCACTGAGCTCCTTTGAGAACTTTTCGATATGCTCGAGTGTAAGCTTGCCTGTAACAACGGATTTCGATTTTTCTGAAGCATATTTACCCGCATTTCTGCCGAATACAATTACGTCAAGCAATGAGTTGCCCATGAGTCTGTTTCTGCCATGGATACCGCCGACAACCTCACCTGCGGCGTAAAGGTTCTCAACACCTGTCATGCCGTCCGATGTAATGTCAAGTCCTCCGTTTTGATAATGGAGTGTAGGATATACAAGAATCGGCTCTTTTCTTATATCAATACCGTACTTGCCGAACATTCTCATCATCGCGGGAATTCTTGCTTCAATTGTTCCCTCTCCGCCTTTGATTTCAATCATAGGTGTATCAAGCCATACACCTACGCCGTCTGCGGTATGCACTCCGTTTCCTCTTGCGGTGCATTCACGGATAATAGATGCGGCTGATACGTCACGAGTTTCAAGCGGATGCATGAATACTTCACCGTTTACATTCACAAGCTTAGCGCCGAGTGAACGTACCTTCTCCGTAACAAGTGCGCCGAAAATCTGCTCGGGATATGCCGCTCCTGTCGGATGGTACTGAAGTGTATCAGCATATAAAAGCTTTGCACCGACTCTGTAGCCTAAGATAAGTCCGTCGGCTGTTGCTCCGTAGTGGTTTGATGTCGGGAAGCCTTGATAATGAAGTCTTCCCGCACCGCCTGTGGCGAGGATAACGGTTTTCGCACGTGCAACAAGAAGCTCTCTCGTTTCCATATTCATGAGAACAGCTCCTGCGCACTTTCCGTTTTCGTCGAGAATAAGCTCGACTGCCGATGTAAAGTCAACTACGGGTATACCGCGGTTGAGAACCTCGTCTCTCAAGGTTCTCATAATTTCGGCACCTGAGTAGTCCTTTGCGGCATGCATTCTCTTTCTTGATGTACCGCCGCCGTGTGTTGTAATCATAGTTCCGTCGGGAGCCTTATCAAATTCAACACCAAGGTCTGAGAGCCACTTAATGGCATCCGGAGCTTCATTTACAAGCTTATAAAGAAGCTCGGGCTTTGCGGCAAAGTGACCGCCGCCGAATGCGTCGATATAATGGATTGCAGGGCTGTCGTTAGGTTTATCTGCAGCCTGAATACCGCCTTCAGCCATCATTGTATTGGCATCACCTATACGAAGCTTTGTTACGATCATTGTTTTCGCGCCGTTGTTGTCGGCTTCGATAGCTGCGGATGCACCGGCTCCGCCTCCGCCGATAATAAGAACGTCAACATCGTAATCAACCTTGCTAAGGTCAACATCGGCGGCGCTGATTCTCGAGTGTGCTTCAAGCAAAGCCGCAAGCTCATGAGGAACCTTGTCGCCTGTGTTAACGCCGACCTTAAGGTTTTCGAATTCCGACTGCTTGTAATCGGGATGGAAAGTCTGAAGGAGCGTGTCCTTTTCCTCAGCGGTCATTCTGCGCGGTTCAAGGACTGTATTGGCTTCTCTGGCAGCTTCCACCTTTTTCATGGATTCATACATCTGTCCCGTATACATAGTGGTTCGCTCCTTCCTTATTTCTCAATTTCTCTGTTATTGTAGAGTTCTTTCATTTCCTCGATAGGCTTCTGCATAAGTGATTCGAGGAGTTCTTCAAACGTACCGTCTTTGATTTCCTTTACTCTGTCTTCAAGATGCTTTGATTCGGGAGCAAGATACTTTCCGTTAAGACGTCTTGCAAGCATTGCTACCTGAGGATGTGAAATACCTGCCGGGCATCTTGATGAGCAAACACCGCACATAACGCAGTCAAATGAAAGCTCGGCACACTTAGCAAAATCGCCTCTCTGTGCGTATGCTATGTATTGCATAACATTCAAGCCTTGTGTACATGACTTTGTGCAGGCATTGCATCCGATACAGCAGTATATTTCGGGATAAAGCTGCATCATGATAGCTTCTGTAGGCTTTACCTTTTCTATATCATAAATCTGTTTTACAAGCGGGAAGAAAGGCAAAGTCGCAATATACATATTGTCTATTACCTTTGTCTGGCACGCAAGACAAACCTTCAGTTCACGGTCACCCTTGACTCTGTAGATAGTAGCACACGCTCCGCAGAATCCGTTGCGGCAGCCGCATCCGCGGACAAGCTGATAACCGGCATATTCCATCGCGCCCATTATAGTAAGGTTTGACGGAACCTCGTATTGCTTGCCCATAATAAATACATGAACCATATTTTCCATTATTCTATCTCCAAAAATTTCATGAAATCATGGGACGCTTATCAATACTCGTCCGGAAGCTCTCCGAGTTCATCGAAACGGAATACAGGGCCATCCTTGCAAACGTACTTAGCTCCGATATTACATCTGCCGCATTTGCCGACGCCGCATTTCATTCTCAGTTCCATTGTTGTGTATATTTGCGTCTTACTGAAGCCAAGCTCGGTCAAACCGGCAAGTGTGAATTTAATCATTACCGGAGGTCCGCACATCAGGACTGTCTTCTTAATGTCCGGAGAAAGCTCTTTTACATAGTTCGGAATAAAGCCTACGTGGCCGTCCCATCCTTCCTGTTCACGGTCAATGGTAAGGTTTACTTCAACGCCGTCATCCTTCATCCATTCATCGAGGATTTCGTGATAGTCTACCAGGTCATCCTTTGATCTTGCACCGTATACAATCTGAATGCTTCCGTAGTTTTGTCTGTTGTATCTCACATAATTGATAACAGAACGCAGAGGAGCAAGTCCGATACCGCCTGCGATGAAAAGCAAATCCTTACCCTTTAATTCGGTTTCAACCGGGAACGGTTTACCGTACGGGCCGCGGATTGTAATTTCCTGTCCTACATCCATCATGTGGAGCCACTCTGTAAGGCATCCGCATTTTTTGATGGAAAACTCCATGTATTCCTTATTTGTCGGAGATGATGTAATAGAGAACATTGCCTCACCGACACCGGGGATTGACAGCATTGCGCACTGTCCCGGCATATGATCAAACGGTTTTTTACCGTCTGGAGTAAGTACACGGAATGTTTTTACATCTGGGGTATCGATTCTTATATCTGTGACAACACCTATATGAGGAATTAATGTTTCGTTCATTATTTTGATTCCTCCGTAAGTTTTTTCATAACTTTAACGATATTCATGTGAATCGGACATGAAGCAAGACATCTTCCGCATCCGACACATCCGAAGATTCCGTCATTGTTTTCGGGATAATAAACAAGCTTGTGCATGAATCTCTGACGGAAACGTTCCTTTTGAGTAAGTCTCGGGTTTCCGCCTGCCATCTTCGTGAAGTCGGAATACATGCAGCTGTCCCAACATCTGAAACGTTTTACACCTGTATTGGTCTTGAAATCACGAATATCATAGCACTGACATGTCGGACAAACGAATGTACATGTTCCGCATCCCAAGCAAGCCTCGGAGAGCTCGCTCCATTCGGGTCTGTCGAATAATTCCTTAGTCTTGCCTGCACCGAACGCGGATGTATCAAGCTTAGCGAGCGGAAGGCGTTCCATTATAGCCTTTGTCTTAGCTTTTGCCTCAGCTGCACCCGATTCATCCTTTTCTTCAAAGCTGCAGTCTATATCAGCTAAAAAGCCGTTACCTTTTTCGGTCTTCGCTTCAACATAATATCCTGCGTCGGTTTCGGTAAATACAACGTCTCCTGCAGGTTCTGCGGGATTTATACCGAAAGTCGAGCAGAAGCATGTTTCATGCGGATGACTGCATGACATAGATATGATAAGCGAATGCTCACGACGGTTTTTATAATATGTATCCACAGGTTCGGCAAGGAATACTCTGTCAAGTATATCAAAGCTTCGTACATCACATGCACGAACTCCGAATACCGCGAAATTTTCTCTTTCCTCTCTGGGGTCTATTATATCTATCTTTTTATGGTCTATCTTGAATTCGACAAGATTCTCTGTCTGCGGGAAGAAAAAGTCTTTTGCGCTTCTTGTGGTATGAAGAGCGTTTGAAACTGTTGTTCCTTCACTCCAGAGCTTATAGTCAGCCTTGCCTGAATTGTTATCAACAGGGACATAAACCTTCATTACCTTGGCAGCGGATGCGAGAAAATTATTAAGCTCTGACTTTGCTAAAAACTTCATTATTCCACACCTCTTTCATGTACAATTGAAGGTTCTGCATCATCTGCGGTATATGATGTAAGCGGATGACGTGACTCTGTATCTGTACCGGCTGTGTAATCACCGTATAATTCATCAATATCCTTGATAAACTTACGGTTAAGCAGGTGCAGCGGAATATGTTCGGGGCAAACTCTTGAGCATTCACCGCAGTCTGTGCATCTGCCCGCAACGTGGAACGCGCGAATTATATGGAAGTGCTTTTCCTCAAATGAATCTGCTGCAGCCTTCTGCGCAACACCTGAGTTCGGGTTATCGAAAACACACTGCTCGCATGTGCATGCGGGACATACATTTCGGCAAGCATTGCAGCGGATACATCTCGACAGCTCGCCTCTCCAGAACTCAAAGCGTTCTTCGGATGTCATTTCTTCAAGCTTTTTAACTAAGTCAAAACGTCCGCAATCCGGTATATCCTCACCGTCATCACCGATAAGCTCATCGTAAACAACATGATGTTTGCTCTTGCATGTTTTGCAGCGGTCTGATATAACATCTGATTTAGCTGCTTCCGAGTCACCGTATATGGTTTTAACCACATACTTGTCTCCGTTTTCTTCAATACCGATTATACCGTCAATACCGCACGCTTTAATTTTATTTACATCCGCTTTTCCTTCACACGGAATACCGATAACGTAAATATTGTCTCTGTTTACTCTGTGTTCGGCTGTAAGCTGGTTCAGAGAGAACGTATCACACGGCTTTAAGAATGCGAGTACTTTGCCTTCCTTAGCCGATTCCTTAATAAGATATTTTGATACATTAGCCGCGCAGAAGTCATCATAAACGAATTCTTTATCTATTTCTTCGGCACTCTCGAACACTGCAGGGGTGGAATCGTAAGAAAACTCACCGGCTTTCCAGCCAATAACACGTGAAACCGTACCGTTTGAAAGAAGTTCCTTCGCTTTGTTTATCATTGTTTCTTTTACGTTTATTTCTTGCATCTCAGATCCTCCAGTCTGCGGTTAGGTCCGAGCTTAGTAATTTCCTCGGCAAAGCTGTTCATCGTAGCCGCGAATTTAGCACCTTCAGCCGCGGAAACCCACTCCACTCTTGTTCTGTTTCTTTCAATACCGAGATAGTCCAGCATACTGAACAGCAAGGTCATACGGCGACGTGCGTAATAGTTTCCGGATGTATAATGGCAGTCTCCCGGGTGACATCCGCACAGGATAACTCCATCCGCGCCTCTCTGAAACGCACGCAGAATAAACATCGGGTTTACACGGCAAGAGCACGGAACTCTGATGATTTTTACATTGGATGGATACTGTAAACGGTTAGTACCTGACAAATCAGCACCAGCATATGAACACCAGTTGCAGCAAAATGCTACAATGGTCGGTACGAATTGTTCGTTTTCATTCATTTGCATATTGCGTCTACCTCCGCCATAATCTGGTTGTTAGAGAATCCGAAGAGGTCCATAGCTCCCGACGGGCAGGTAACGGTACATGCGCCGCAGCCTTGGCAAACAGCGGGATTTACGCTTGCCACACGTCTTACCTTTGTCGTTCTGTCGGGCATTCTGAATTCCTTCTCGATATAAGTAATAGCACCATACGGGCAGACATTAGCACACTGCGAGCAGCCGTTGCACATCATTTCGTTTGAATGCGCTACACACGGGTTGCATGTGAGCTTATCCTTAACAAGAAGTCCTATAACCTTTGCGGCGCATGCACTTGCCTGCGATACTGTTTCGGGGATATCCTTCGGGCCTTGGCAAACACCTGAGAGATAAATACCTGCTGTAGGAGATTCTACGGGTCTGAGCTTCGGGTGAGCCTCGGTGAAGAAATCATTGGTATCCATAGATGCCGTAAGCTTTGTCGCAAGAGGACGAGCACTCTTATCTGGCTCAATAGCAGCTGCAAGCACAACAAGGTCGGCTTTAATATGAAGCTGTTCGTTCATAATAAGATCCGATGCCTGAACATCAAGCGTTCCGTCAGCCTGAGGTGATACTTTTCCGACAGCGCCTTTAATATAGTGAACTCCGTAGTCCTCAACAGCTCTGCGATAGAATTCATCAAAGTTTTTGCCGGGAGTTCTTACATCAATGTAGAATACATAAACGTCTGTATCGGGATACTTTTCACGTGTAAGCATAGCGTGTTTTGCAGTGTACATACAGCATATCTTAGAGCAATACTGCTTGCCGCGTTCGGGAGTACATCTTGAACCTACGCACTGTACAAATACTATTGTATGAGGATGCTTTCCGTCGGAAGGTCTGAGAAGAGTACCGGATGTAGGTCCTGCGGCATTTGTAAGTCTTTCGAACTCAAGGGATGTTATAACATCCTTGGACTGGTCGTACGCATATTCGCCGTACTTGGATACGTCGATAGGATTAAATCCTGTTGCGACTACAATCGCACCGTATTTTTCTTCTACAATAGTGTCAGTCTGCTTATAATCAATAGCACCTGCCGAGCATACCTTTGCGCAGACACCGCACTTGCCGTTTTTCAGCATGTTGCAGTAGTCGGGATCAATTGTAGCTACCTTCGGAACAGCCTGAGCAAACGGAATGTATATTGCGTGACGATTATCCATGCCGAGGTTAAATTCGTTGGGAACCTTCTTCATAGGACATTTTTCAGTGCACAAACCGCAGCCCGTACATTTTGTTTCGTCAACGTATCTTGCTTTTCTCTTTATCTTTACTGTGAAGTTTCCTACAAAGCCTGATACCGAATCAACTTCACTGTAAGAGTAAATTTTGATTTTTTCGTTCTGTGCGCAGTCAACCATCTTAGGAGTAAGAATACATGCCGCACAGTCGAGTGTCGGGAAGGTCTTATCTATCTGAGTCATCTTGCCTCCGATAGTAGGCTTCTTTTCGACTATATCAACCTCAAAACCTGCCTCGGCAATGTCAAGCGCAGTCTGAATACCGGCAATACCGCCGCCTATAACAAGCGCTCTCTTTACAACAGGGCTTTCTCCGGCGATAAGAGGAGTATTCAGAAGTACCTTAGCAATAGCCGCACGTCCGAGAATGATTGCCTTTTCGGTTGCTTCTTTTTTATCTTTATGTATCCATGAGCACTGTTCGCGAATGTTCGCAATTTCAACCATGTAAGGGTTGAGTCCGACGGATGCCGCAGCCTTGCGGAATGTAGCTTCATGCATTCTCGGTGAACATGAACATACTACAACACCTGTCAGCTTTTCATTTTTAATTGTATCCTTAATCAGATTCTGACCTGATTCCGAACACATATATGTGTAGTCCGTAGCGAATACGACGCTCTGCTCTCGTCCTAAGGTTTCCGCTACGACTTTTGTGTCAACTGTACCCGCGATATTAGTACCGCAGTGACATACAAATACACCAATTCTTTGCATTATTCTTCTTGCCTTTCTTTAAAAAGGTTACCGTATTTACTTGGAATATTTTCTCATAGCGGTCATAAGAGCCTGTCCGGGCATATCCTCATCGAGTTTACCCGGAATATCATCCGCTTTCATATGATTCATTCCCTGACGGCGTATCGCTTCGACTCTGATAGCCTCTACTACCTTTGCAGGCTCAACGCCGCGAGGACATCTCTCAACACAGGCAAAACAAGTAAGACATTTATAAATCGATTCCGATTCCATAAGTCTTTCTATGTCACCGCGTTCTACAAGGTAGACGAAATGATGAGGATGATATTCCATCTCATCATATGAAGGACATGTAGCCGAACATTTGCCGCACCGCATACATTTCCTTACATCCGATCCGCTTATACGGAGAACCTGATCCTTTAAATCCGTATTCATTATTAAGTCCTCCTATTAATCTGCAATACCGAGTGCTTCCGCGAGTACCTCGGTAAAATACTTGATTTCCAAACCTGTACCGGAATGCTTCTTTATGTTATACATACATAGCGGGCATGCGGTTATCATAAAATCCGCACCCATATCTTTAGCCGATGAAGCAACGGCACTGCTTCTCTTTTCAGCCTGTGCGGTATTCTCGAGAGCTATATATCCTCCGCAGCATTCGTTGCGCATAGGATATATAACCGGTTCGGCACCGAGAGCACGTATAAGATTTTCCATGATTTCCGGGGATTCCGGATTGTCAAACTTTAAAACGGTCGACGGACGGAGAAGGAGACAGCCGTAATAAGCCGCAATTTTCTTTCCCGTAAGAGGCTTTACAACTTTTTTCTTCAATTCATCGAAGCCTATCTCATCTCTGAGCAGCTCGAGATAATGAATAACCTTTCCTTCACCGTGATATTCGAAATCGGGAGAGAGGTAATTGTTTACTCTCATATCGAAATCCGGATTAACTGCGAATTCATGGTTTGTCTGTGCAAGAACATTATAACAAGCGGAACAAACCGTGAGCACACGTCCCGTACTCTTATATCCGTTTGCAAGTGCTCTGACCGACGGCAGCTTTGTGGCGATTTCATCCTTAGCAGATGTGTATGCACCGCCGCAGCACTGCCAATCTTCAATCTCCTCCAGTTCATAGCCGAGGACAGCCGCCGACTCTCTCGCATATCTGTCAAGGCTGCGGGCTTTATTTTTCAGCGTACAGCCTGGATAATACGAAATTTTCATAATTTATTACTCCAAATCAATTTCTTTGCGATGTTTACGCCATGCTTTCAGGCTTAAATACTTCATCAAAGCGTTCGGCAGTGAGGAATCCGAGTGCCACGCATGCTTCTTTCAGAGAAATATTCTCTTTAAACGCTTTTTTAGCTGTTTTAGCCGCATTTTCATATCCGATGTACGGATTAAGAGCCGTTACCAGCATCAATGAATTGTAAAGATTATCATGCATCTTATCTTCTTTTGCACGAATGCCGATCGCACAGTTATCGTTGAAGGAAACAATCGCTTCGGCGAGAAGACGAACGGACTGAAGGAAATTGTAAATGCAAACCGGCATAAACACATTAAGCTCGAAGTTGCCCTGAGATGCCGCCATGGAAACAGCTACATCATTGCCCATTACCTGTACGGCTACCATTGTAACCGCTTCGCACTGTGTCGGGTTAACCTTACCCGGCATAATCGATGAACCGGGTTCGTTTTCGGGAATTGTAATTTCACCGAGACCGAGTCTGGGACCCGATGCCAACCATCTTACGTCATTGGCTATCTTCATCATGTCGCATGCGAGTGCTTTAACCGCTCCGTGAGCAAAAACTATTTCATCCTTGCTGGTGAGTGCGTGGAACTTATTTTCGGCTGTTTCGAAATGCTTGCCTGTAATGGCGGAAACGTTTTCGGCAACTTTTACATCAAATCCCTTAGGCGCATTTAAACCTGTTCCTACGGCAGTACCGCCGAGAGCAAGCGTCTTTAATGCGGGAAGCGCGCGTTCGATAAGCTCAACATCCTTCTCAAGCGATGAACGCCAGCCTGAGATTTCCTGTGAGAATTTAATCGGAGTAGCGTCCTGAAGGTGTGTTCTGCCGCTCTTTGTGATTCCTTCATGTACATGCTCAAGTCTGCGGAATGTTGTAATAAGCTTTTCGACAGCGGGAATCAGTTTGTCTTCAAGAGCACATACCGCGGCAATGTGCATTGCTGTCGGGAATGTATCATTGGATGACTGGCTCATGTTGATGTCATCATTCGGGTGGCAAAGCTTCTTACCGGCAAGCTCATTTGCGCGGTTTGCGATAACCTCGTTTGCGTTCATGTTTGACTGTGTTCCGCTTCCGGTCTGCCAAACAACGAGCGGAAAATGCTCATTGAGTGAGCCTGACATTACCTCGTCGCATGCCTCGGAAATAACCGCGAGCTTCTCATCCGTCATTTTTTCAGGCTTTAACTCATGGTTAGCCTGTGCGGCGGCTTTTTTCAGAATTCCGAAGGCACGTGTGATTTCACGCGGCATTGTTTCGATTCCTACGCCGATTTTGAAATTCTCATGACTGCGTTCGGTTTGAGCAGCCCAGTATTTATCAGCAGGAACCTTAACCTCGCCCATTGAATCGTGTTCAATACGATATTCCATAATTATTTATACAATCCTTTATTGATGATTTTATAATATGTTTACGTTTTCGATTACCGCTCTGAGACTGTCAGCGCTCTTGTGGAGAAGGGCAACCTCTTCGTCTGTAAGGGGAGTAAGAATCTTTCCGCGCAGTCCGTCACGGCCGACAATGTTGAGTGTGCTGAGGCATATATCTTCAATACCGTATTCACCGTGCATCATAGAAGAAACCGTAAGCGTTGTATCCATTCCGCCGATTATGCACTTGCAGATATGACATGTTGAAAGTGCTATGGCATAGAACGTAGCGCCTTTACGCTGTATAATTCTTCCGCCGGACTTTCTTATGTACGTTTCGATTTCATTATGGTCAATGGGAGTGTAGATATTATCCTTGCTTGTTATAACGCTGTGGTATTCGTCAACGGGAACGTTTGAAATGTTGGCAATAGACCACGGAACAAAGGATGAGTCACCATGTTCGCCGAAAACATATGCATGTACATTCTGACGGTTGATGTTGTAGTACTCGGAAATACGCGCGCGAAGTCTTGCGGTATCGAGAATAGTACCGGAACCGATAATCTTGTTCTCGGGAATATCGGAGCACTTGCACCATGTATATGTAAGAATATCAACAGGATTGCTTACGATAACATAGGTAGCATCGGGAGCGTGCTTTGTAATCTGAGGAATGATGGATTTAATGATATTAACGTTTGTCTGCGCAAGATCAAGTCTGGACTGACCGGGCTTTCTCGCAACTCCTGATGTGAGAATAACGATATCGGAATCACATGCATCACGATATGTTCCGGCATAAATTGATACGGGAGGGCAGAAAGGTGTTCCCTGACGTATATCGAGCGCTTCACCGAGAGCTTTTTCTTCATTGATATCAATCATTACAATCTCGGTTGCGATACCGCTTACGGCAAGAGTGTATGCGATTGTAGAGCCAACGCTTCCTGCGCCAATAATGGTAACTTTTGTCATTAGAATTCCTCCGATAGAAAATTTCATTAAAATAAACCGATTATCAAATAATGCGGTTATCGGGTAAAACTGGTTTTTATTTAAAATCTCTGCTTTAATAATTATACCAAATCAGTGATGTAATTTCAATGCCGACAGGGTATTTTTTGCGTTTTGTGTCAACAGTTTTCTTAGTTTCAAACACGCTTTTTCTGTATATTTTGATAATATTCCACTATGGCTAACAAGATATTGATATATCGTTATATCAATAATGATATATCCTCTAATAATATGCAAATTATAAAACTCCCGACACACCGCACAGTATAATCGGATACTGTGCATGTATGTCGGGAGTTGATATACAGCTTTTATAAGAGGAGCGCGCCGACACCGTACGAAATTATCATCATGATAATTCCCGCCGTCAGCACTCCGAAAAAAATAGCCGGCAGTGCGTTTTTAAGTCTCAAATTAAGTAATGCCGATATAAGAGCACCTGTCCACGCTCCTGTTCCGGGTAGAGGTATCGCCACCAAAATATACAGCCCGAGCAATTCGTATTTTATGATTATGTCCATTTTGCTTTCAGCGCGTTTTTCCATTTTTTCCGCAACCGAAGCAAGAAATTTACTTTTTGTCTTCATCCACGCAAAAGCCTTGCGAACAAATAATATAATAAACGGTACAGGCAGCATATTACCGATAACACTTACAGCAAGAACGCCGTAATACGGAAGTCCGTTCGCAACTCCGTACGGTATCGCGCCTCTCAACTCAAGTATCGGCAGTGCCGCTATTCCGAGCACACATAAATATCTCAAAAAAACGCTCATAAGGTATACTCTCCGAAACAGTTTGTTTATCCATGATGTTCGATATTTATTATAATACATAATCGTTCGGAATTGACAGAAATTTTGTTAACATTTATCAGAAAGACGGATATACTCTGATTTTTAATGTACCGTTAATATTGACTTAAGATGCGCTTAATGCTACAATGCATTAAACAATAGTTTAATCTGAGGTAATTATTATGACAGACGCAAATTTAAACTACACCGATATTAATTCGAAAACGATCGACCGCTGGGTTGACGGCGGTTGGGAATGGGGAAAACCTATCGATCACGATACATATATGAAAGCGCTGAGCGGAGATTGGAATGTTCTTCTGACGCCCACAAAGCCTGTCCCGCATGATTGGTTCGGTGATTTAAAAGGTAAAAAGCTTCTCGGCTTGGCATCCGGGGGCGGACAGCAAATTCCGATTTTCTGTGCCGCAGGTGCCGAATGCACCGTTCTCGATTACTCCGAAAGGCAGCTTGAAAGCGAAAAAGCAGTCGCTCAGAGAGAAGGCTACTGTGTAAACATTGTGCGTGCGGACATGACAAAGCCTCTTCCCTTTGATGACGGAGAATTCGATATCATTTTTCACCCTGTTTCAAACTGCTATATCCGCGATGTATACCCGCTTTGGCGTGAATGCTTCCGCATATTAAAAAAGGGAGGGCGTCTTCTCTCAGGTCTCGATAACGGAATTAATTTCCTGTTCGACGACGATGAGACGAAAATGGTTAACGCCCTTCCCTATAATCCGCTGTTAAATTCCACGCAATACGAAAATGCAATGAAGAATGACTACGGTATTCAGTTTTCACATACTATTGAGGAACAAATCGGCGGCCAAATCGAAGCCGGATTTACCCTCTCCGCAATATACGGTGATACAAACGGTTCGGGATACCTCCACGAGCTTAATCTGCCTGCATTCTGGGCTACCCTTTCGATAAAATAACCTATCTCAATTACCAAGCCTAAAGAACGGAGAATTTTCAGTCATGAAAATTCTCGAGGAGGCGGTGGTTGTTTCAACTATTCAATTAAAGATTATCCGCACTCAATCATAAGCTTAAAGAACGAAACTTGCACGTTTGCCGCAGGCAATTTTCAAACATCTTTGATGTTTGAAAAAGTGCAAGTTTGAGGAGGCGGTGGTTGTCTTACCTATCTAGATGATGTTTATCCGCCGCTCACGGTTAAGCTTAAAGAACGGAGAATTTTCAGTCATGAAAATTCTCGAGGAGGCGGTGGTTGTTTC
>CAZWLL010000018.1:40999-42390 GCA_964634795.1 uncultured Ruminococcus sp.
AACTATTCAATTAAAGATTATCCGCCGACATTATTCTGAGTGAATTGAGCACCGCAAGCATCATTACACCTACATCTCCGACCACGGCTACCCACATATCAGCATAACCCATAGCTCCGAGTACCATAAACGCTGTCTTAACAAGTAATGAAAATACAATGTTTTCAATAACAATGCGTCTGGTCTTGCGAGCTATTTTTATTCCGTCCGCAAGCTTTGAAACCTCATCGGTCATAATAACTATATCGGATGCCTCTATTGCCGCATCGGATCCTACACCGCCCATTGCGATGCCTATATCAGCCGCGGCAAGAACAGGCGAGTCGTTTATACCGTCACCGACATATATGGTAGTTCTTTTTGACTGCTTTTTGATTTCATTGAATTCTTTAAGCTTTCCGTCGGGCAGAAGTCCGGCAGAATATGAGTCAAGTCCGAGTTCATCGGATATTTTCTTCGCTGCTTCTTCCCTGTCGCCGGTAAGCATTATATTTCTCTTTATACCGAGCTTTCTGAGCTTGTCTATACCGTCTTTGCTGTCGGGTTTAAGTGTATCGGTAACCGTAATATATCCGAGATATTTTCCGTCAGCCGCAATGTAAAGATTTGTGCCTGTGTTGTTCTTGATTTCGTTTACCTTGCCGCATTCATCTTTTATCATCGCGTAATTGCCTGCCGAGACCTCAATACCGTTGTATGTTGCTTTTATTCCACGTCCCGGAATTTCTTTTACATCGATAACATGGTTTTTATCTATGAATTTACCGCTCTTGTTGTATGCCTCTGTAACCGACACTGCTATGGGATGGTTTGACATTGATTCAGCAGCCGCGGCAAGCTCCAAAACTGTATCCGTGTCGCCGTTTTCGGCTTTAATATCAGCGAGAGTGAATTTACCTCTTGTAAGCGTTCCCGTCTTATCGAATACAGCCGTATCAGCTTTCGCGAGAGCTTCAAGATAATTGCTTCCTTTTACAAGTATACCCGAACGTGATGCTTTTCCCAAGCCGCCGAAAAATGTAAGCGGAACCGAAATCACAAGAGCACACGGACAGGATATAACAAGCGTTACCAAACCGCGGATTAACCACTCGCTCCATGCCTTATGCAGGAACAGAGGCGGAATTACCGCAACAAGAGCAGCTATAACAACTACCGCAGGTGTATATTTTCGAGCAAACTTGGTGATGAACGATTCGGATTTCGCTTTATTTTCAGCCGCATTTTCCACAAGATCCATAATCTTTTCGGCTGTTGAGTTTTCCGCAGTAGCGGTTGCCTCGACATATATAACACCGTCACGGTTTACGGAACCCGACAAAACCGAATCACCGCACTTTACTGCGGCGGGAATCGATTCTCCCGTGAGAGACGAAAGATCAAGGGTACTG
>CAZWLL010000019.1:0-41662 GCA_964634795.1 uncultured Ruminococcus sp.
ATAGCCCATACTACCAGTGACTGTCCCCGATGTGCGTCTCCCGCAGTGAAAACCTTAGGTACTGATGTAGAATACTTACCATTGTTGCTTATGAGACATCCTCGTGCATTTTTTTCGACTCCGAACGCCTCTGCCACGTAATTCTCGCAGCCGACAAAACCCGCGGCAATCAGCAAAAGCTCACATGGTATTGTTTCTTCACTTCCGCTGACTTCTTCCATAATGAATTTTCCGCTGTTTTCATCCCTTTTAGATGTAAGCTTCACGGTTTTCACAGCAGATATATGCCCGTTTTCGTCAGGTATGATTTCCTTGACTGTTGTTTCATATATTCTCGGATCATGTCCGAACACTGCCGATGCTTCTTCCTGTCCGTAATCATTTTTACAGATTCTAGGCCACTGCGGCCAAGGATTGTTTTCACTTCTTTTGTCGGGAAGCTTCTTCATCATTTCAAGCTGAACTACCGAAGCGCATCTTTGTCGTACTGCGGTTCCCACACAGTCGTTGCCCGTGTCTCCTCCGCCGATTACAACAACGTTTTTACCGTTTGCGTTTATACGATAATCTTCAGTTGCTCCTATAACCTTCTCAGTTGCCGACGTGAGAAAATCAACCGCAAAATATACACCATCCGAATCTCTGCCGGGTACACTGATATCTCTTGCAGTTTTAGATCCGCATGAAAGCACTACAGCATCATAATCATTGAGTATATCGGACGCCGAAACATCAACTCCGACATTCGCATTACATATAAAATCAACACCCTCTTCTTTCATGAGATTGACACGCCGCTCAATTACGCTTTTGTCTAATTTCATGTTCGGAATGCCGTACATAAGCAGACCTCCGGGTTTCGGCGCTCTTTCAAACACTGTAACGGAATGCCCTCTTTTGTTCAGTCTGTCAGCAACAGTCAATCCCGCAGGACCCGAACCGATTACGGCGATTTTCTTTCCACTGCGTACTTTGGGAATTTCAGGTTTAATCCATCCGTTTTTATACCCTTCTTCTATGATAGCAAGCTCATTATCATGAACTGTAACGGAATCACCCATCATACCGCATGTACATGCAGCTTCACATAATGCCGGACACACTCTTCCCGTAAATTCCGGAAAATTATTGGTTTTCAGCAGTCTACGCAGTGCTTCATGCCAATCTCCGTTGTAAACGGCATCATTCCATTCGGGAATCAAGTTGTGCAGAGGGCATCCGCTGTACATACCGCCGAATAAAGCTCCCGATTGACAGAACGGTACACCGCAATTCATACATCTTGCGGCTTGTTCGCGACGTTTTGATAAATCCAAAGCATTGTGAAATTCTTTAAAATTGTTAATACGTTCCGACACAGGAACACACGGAGATGATATTCTGTTAAACTCTAAAAATCCTGTAGGTTTTCCCATAATTTCACTCCCTCATTTTGTTGCGGCAAGGTAAAATGCTTTTAGCTTTGCCTGCTCGTATGGAATTCCCTTTTCCTCGAGTTTTCCTATACATATCATCATTTTACGGTAATCTTCGGGTATGATTTTTTTGAAGTTCGGTAAATACTCATCGAATCTGTCAAGTATTTTTTTACCTAACGGCGATTCTGTTTCCCGTACATGTGCTGCTATAATTTTCTTCAATTCATCGGCATCGTGTTGTTCCGTTATCTCAGTCATACTTACCATTTGTTTGTTCAGCTTTAAGTATAAGTCGTGGTCTGTATCCAAAACATATGCTATGCCGCCGCTCATTCCCGCCGCAAAGTTTTTACCGGTTCTTCCAAGAACAACAACACAGCCGCCTGTCATGTATTCGCATCCGTGATCACCGCATCCCTCAACTACCGCTACGGCACCTGAGTTTCTGACACAAAATCTCTCACCTGCAATACCGTTTATATATGCCTCACCGCCTGTTGCTCCGTATAATGCAACATTGCCTATGATAATATTTTCCTCGGCTTTGAAACACGAACCGACTTCAGGCTTAACAGTCAGCTTTCCGCCCGATAAACCTTTTCCGAAATAATCATTTGAGTCGCCGCTCAGTTTAATCGTCAGACCTTTCGGTAAAAATGCGCCAAACGATTGACCTCCGCCGCCGTTCGCATTGATAATATACGTATCATCTGCTAATGTATTTCCGAATTTCTGTGTAATAACAGAGCCGAGTATCGTACCTACAGCACGATTTGTGCTCGATATTTTAATTTTCGTCTCATGCTTTTGATTATTCTTAAAATACGGCTCAAATTCCGGCAGCAAAACCGATTCATCTATAGTTTTCTCAAGCTCGAAATTATATTTAGCACTCTCCTCGAAATGATAATATTCACCGTCATTTTTCCCAATGAGACTTGTTAAATCAATTGTTTCCGCACGATGAGTTACCCTTTTGGTACGAACACGTATTTTCTCGGTATGTCCGACAAGCTCGTCAACAGTATGAACGCCGAGCTTTGCCATAATTTCACGCAGTTCTTCGGCTATAAACCTCATGAAATTCATAACATATTCGGGTTTTCCGCAAAAGCGCTTTCTCAATTCGGGGTTTTGTGTTGCAATACCGACAGGACATGTGTCAAGATTACATACACGCATCATAACACAACCCATTGAAACAAGCGGTGCTGTAGCAAATCCGAATTCCTCAGCTCCGAGTATACATGCTATGGCAACATCTCGTCCGCTCATAAGCTTTCCGTCTGTTTCAAGTCTGACTCTTGATCTGAGTCCGTTCTTAATAAGTGTTTGGTGAGCTTCGGCAAGGCCTAATTCCCACGGTAATCCCGCATTATGTATGGAGCTTTTCGGAGCCGCTCCGGTTCCGCCGTCATATCCGGAAATCAGAACCACCTCGGCACCTGCTTTGGCAACTCCCGCAGCTATAGTTCCGACACCAGCTTCAGATACAAGCTTTACCGATATTCTCGCATTTCGATTTGCGTTTTTCAAATCGAATATAAGCTGCGCAAGATCCTCTATGGAATATATGTCATGATGAGGCGGCGGTGAGATAAGCGATACTCCGGGAGTTGAATAACGTGTTTTCGCTATCCAAGGATAAACCTTTTTTCCAGGTAAGTGTCCGCCCTCTCCCGGCTTTGCGCCCTGTGCCATTTTAATCTGTATTTCTTTGGCACTGCACAAATATTCACTTGTAACACCGAATCTTCCTGACGCGACCTGTTTAATCGCACTGTTTTTAATTGTTCCGAATCTCTCGGGATCTTCTCCGCCCTCTCCCGAGTTTGACTTTCCGCCAAGTGTATTCATGGCAATCGCCATACATTCATGAGCTTCCTGGGATATGGAGCCGTATGACATTGCGCCTGTCTTGAATCTTTTGACAATTTCCGAAACAGGCTCCACCTCATCAATCGGTATTCCTCCGTTTTCATCCCATACAAACTCGAGGAGCCCGCGCAAAGTATGCGGTTTTCTCTCGTCATCAACCATTGCGGTATATTCTTTGAATCTCTCATATGAACCCGTATGCGTCGCTTCTCGAAGAGCTATTATCGTTTGAGGGTTATACATATGGTCCTCAGAATTATTATTTGAACGCAGCTTATGTATTCCCGCACTGTCAAGTGTAGTGTCAACTCCGAGTCCGAGAGGATCAAATGCATGATTATGACGCCATTCTACTCCTTCGTTTATCTCTTTGAGTCCTATGCCCTCTACAGGACTTACTGTGTTTGTAAAATACTTATCGATTACGGATTTACTTATGCCTACAGCTTCGAATATCTGTGCCGACTGATATGATTGAAGGGTAGATATACCCATCTTGGAAGCTATTTTAACTATACCGTGCAGTATGGCATTGTTGTAATCCTCAATAGCGGTATGGTAATCCTTGTCCAGTCTGCCGCTGTCGATAAGTGAAGCAACACATTCCTGTGCGAGATATGGATTTATGGCACGTGCACCGTAACCGAGAAGTGTCGCGAAGTGATGTACATCTCTCGGTTCTCCGCTTTCGAGTATGATTGACACGGATGTACGCTTCTTTGTTCTGATTAAATACTGCTCCATTGCGGAAACTGCGAGAAGCGACGGTATAGCAACATGATTTTCATCCACGCCGCGATCTGACAGTATAAGTACATTGGCTCCGTCACGATATGCTCTGTCACACTCCACAAACAATCTGTCAATTGCTTTTTCCAAGGAAGTATTTTTGTAATACAGCAGCGAAACCGTACATACCTTAAATCCGGGCTTATTCATTGAGCGAATCTTCATCAAATCCACAGATGTCAGTATTGGGTTATTTATTTGAAGTACATTACAGTTATCGGGCTTTTCTTCAAGCAAATTACCGTCAGAGCCTACATAAACCGTGGTATCCGTTACTATTTCCTCACGAAGTGAATCTATAGGGGGATTTGTTACCTGAGCGAACAGCTGCTTGAAATAATTAAACAAAGGTTGATGCTTTTCGGAAAGTACAGCGAGCGGAACATCACATCCCATTGAAGCTGTTGCTTCAATACCGTTCTTTGCCATAGGCAAAATAGTGTCGTTTATGTCCTCATATGTATAACCGAATACTTTACATAGTCTGTCACGCTCCTGCGAGGTATATGTAGGAACTTTTTTGTTCGGTATAGGAAGTGACGAAAGAGATATCAAATATCTGTCAAGCCATTCACCGTATGGTTTTCTTGTCGCATAATACTCCTTACACTCTTCATCGGACACAACTTTTTTCTTTATTGTATCGACAAGAAGCATTTTGCCCGGCTCAAGTCTTGACTTACAAACAATATTCTGCGGTGGAATATCGAGAACTCCCACCTCTGATGACAGAATAAGTCTTCTGTCTTTTGTTATGTAATATCTTGCAGGTCTTAATCCGTTTCTGTCAAGTACCGCGCCAACAATATCACCGTCTGAAAACAGAATTGCGGCAGGTCCGTCCCACGGTTCCATCATAGTCGCATAGTATCTGTAAAGGTCTTTTTTCTCACGAGTCATATTGCTGCTGTTTCTCCAGGGCTCGGGAATTGTTATCATTACGGCAAGAGGTAAAGGAATACCGTTCATTTCAAGAAATTCAAGCGTGTTATCCAGCATCGCGGAATCAGAGCCTGAAGCGGATATAACAGGATAAATTTTATCTAAATCAGCCTGCATTAATGCGGAATGCATTGTTTCCTCACGCGCAAGCATTCTGTCAGCATTGCCCCTGATAGTATTGATTTCACCATTGTGCAGTATAAGACGATTCGGATGTGCCCTTTCCCAACTCGGTGTTGTATTAGTCGAAAACCGAGAATGCACCATAGCGATAGCGCTTTCATACGATTTATCCATAAGGTCAATGTAGAATTTTCTGAGCTGTTTTACAAGAAACATGCCTTTGTATACAACGGTTCGCGATGAGAATGAACACACATATGTATTATCAATACTCTGCTCAAAAACTCTTCGGATTACATACAGCTTTCTGTCAAAATCAAGTCCGCGTGAAATTTCCGATGGTCTTTCGACAAAACACTGTGCAATAAACGGCATTGAATTTCTTGCTTTTTCACCGAGGATAGTGCTGTCAATCGGAACGTCTCTCCAACCGAGCAGACGTACTCCTTCTTTTTCGCAAATAATCTCGAACATTTTCTGAGCTTGACGCCTTGCGAGATTATTCTGCGGGAAGAAAAACATTCCGAGACCGTAGTCACGTGCATTGGGTAAACTAAAACCGAGAGCTTCTACAGCTTTCGAGAAAAATCCATGTGAAATCTGCAGAAGTATTCCTACACCGTCTCCTGTTTCTCCCGCTGCATCCTTGCCTGCTCTATGCTCAAGCTTTTCCACAATCGATAAAGCATCATCCACAATAGAATATGATGCAATACCATCTATGTTAACTACCGCACCTATACCGCATGCGTCATGCTCATAGCATTCATTGTACAATGTTTTTTGCTGACCATCAGACATATTAACACCCTTTCCGATTATTCTTATTTTCCGCTTGCTCCGTAATTAGAAAGAACCCTTGCGGATGGATCATTCACATCGCATCCCGCCCAGTCTTTATTCGGCATCCAAAATCCCGTTATCATTTCAGCTTGATCGGGATAATATTTTTCGAACAATTCCCTGTACATCAGCGACTCCTTTGTAAACGGAGTTGCATATGCGTATTTTTTTATTTTTTGTTCAAATTCCTCGTCTGTGTACTCTTTTTCGGCAAATGCCTTAAGATCATCTACCATAGAATGACCTACGGCATCACTGAATGCGGCTTTTTCTCTCATTAAAATGTTCTCGGGAAGCCAATCGCCTTCAAACGCATGTCTTAAAAGATACTTTCCTTTGCCCCATCTATTCAGCTTCAACTCGGGGTCAAGTGACAATACATATTCGACAAAGTCAATATCTCCGAACGGTACTCTCGCTTCAAGTGAATTTACCGAAATACATCTGTCCGCCCTCAGTACATCGTACATGTATATTTCACGAATCCTTTTTTCGGATTCTTTTTGAAAAGCATCAGCGGACGGTGCAAAATCGGTATACTTATATCCGAAAAGCTCATCCGAAATCTCTCCCGTTAATATTACACGCAAATCAGTCTTTTCGTGTATGTATTTGCAGACCAAATACATACCTATCGATGCACGTATTGTTGTAATATCATACGAACCGATAACCGAAATTACCTTCGGAAGAGCCCCAAGAACGTCACGTTCTGTAATGATTACCTCCGTGTGGTCTGATTTTATATAATCCGCAACTTCCCTTGCGTACTTCAAATCAATCGCATCAGTACTCATTCCTATTGCAAATGTTTTTATAGGCTTATCTGAAAGCTTAGCCGCAATCGAACATACGAGAGACGAATCCAATCCGCCGGACAGCAAAAAGCCTATCGGGGCATCGGCGTCAAGACGCTTTTTCACTCCGCAAATCAGCTTTTCCCTGATCTTCGATACTGCAGTTTCAAGATTATCGTAAACAACATTTTTCGGCTCTGAAATATTGTTATAGCAAATAAATTCACCGTTTCTGTAATAATGTCCAGGCGGAAACGGTATTACCTTATCACAAATACCGATAATGTTTTTAGCCTCACTTGCAAACAATATTCCTCCCCTGTCATCATATCCGTAGAATAACGGACGAATTCCTATAGGATCTCGTGCGGCAATTAATTCTTTCGTCCTTCCGTCATATATAATGCATGCGAACTCCGCATCAAGCATTCCGAACATATCGGTTCCGTATTCCTTATATAAAGGAAGAAGCAATTCGCAGTCCGACTCGCCTGAGAATTTATAACCTTTTTTCTCAAGCTCTTTTTTGATTTCTCTGAAGCCGTATATTTCACCGTTGCATACGGAATAGCACTCGTCATACGAAAACGGCTGCATGCCTCTCTCATCCGGTCCCATAATCGACAGTCTGTGAAAGCCGAGCATGCCTCCGTCAATATCTATAACCCTCGACATATCCGGACCGCGTGATATTGTTTTATCGAATCCTCGGATGAATTTTTCACGCGATATTGCTTCTCCGTAATATCCCATAATAGAACACATTTTAAGCTCCGTTTTTGCACAGCTAATTATAAATTTCAGGACGAGCTGTGCTGCCCGCGGTGCCACCTGCATTATCCCTATAGGATCACTTTATTGCTCACAAACAAGCATTGCAGATTAACGCTCTGCACACGCCGTACCTACTGTCATTAATAATGAGTTCAGCTTGGGGCTCGGAAGTGTTATTCACACAGGCATCGGTATACGTTTCTCACTGTCACGTACTCACTGTATCCTCTGTATCTGCGCTACTTCTCTCCGTCATAGCCTTTAATATTGATTAACTGTTTTTCGTTGAATTGTTGGTTTTCGGTAAACCGATAAATTTTTTATCTGATTCCGAAGAGCATCTCGCCGTATGAAGGATAAGGCCAATCTTTTGCGGATGCGATTGTTTCCATTTCATCTGCAGGAATACGCATTGCCTTCATATCCGCAATAATCGTTGTTTTATAGAACTCCGCAAGCTCAGCGCCGTCTGTAATTGATTTTGCGGAAATCAAATCAAGCTCTGTCTTTTTTACAGCCGCATTGCATGCTCCGATTAATGCACACAGATTCTTGAGATTTTCTTTTTCGTAGCTGCAGTCAACATCACTGTCAAATGACGATTTTGCCGCTGCGTCACGCGCAAGCTCTGCCGAATACTTGCTCATTGCGGGAAGTATATCTTTTCTTGCCATATCAAGCATTGTAAGTGCTTCGATATTGATTATCTTGCAGTAGTTTTCAAGAAGAACCTCGTGTCTGGCAACAAGCTCGGTTTTGCTGTAAACATTATGACTTGTGAACAACGAAACATTCTTCTCATCAAGCATATGCGCAAGAGCATCGGGTGTAGTTTTGAAATTATAAAGCCCTCTTTTTTCGGCTTCTTTTACCCACGATTCGTCATATCCGTCACCGTTGAATATTATTCTCTTATGCTCCTTAATTGTCTTCTTAATGAGCTCATGAAGATCGGCTTCGAAATTCTGCGAACCCTCGAGTATATCGGCAAATTGCTTTAATTCTTCTGCAACTGTAGTATTAAGCACTGTATTCGTGCATGAAATCGAAGCGGCTGAACCGAGCATACGGAACTCGAATTTATTTCCCGTGAAAGCAAACGGACTTGTTCTGTTTCTGTCTGTTGTATCTTTCGGGAACTTAGGAAGAGTATGTACACCGATACGCATAAGCTCCTTCTGCTTTGAGTCGTATTTTTCATTCTTCTCGATTGCTTCAAGTATTTCGGATAAATCAGTACCTAGGAACATGGAAACTATAGCGGGCGGTGCTTCATTCGCGCCTAATCTGTGGTCGTTGCCTGCAGATGCGACGGAAATTCTGAGAAGATCCTGATATTCGTCAACGGCTTTAATTACAGCACATAAGAAGAGTAAGAATTGTGCGTTTTCATACGGTGTTTCTCCGGGCTCGAGAAGGTTAACGCCTGTATCGGTAGATATAGACCAGTTGTTATGCTTACCGCTGCCGTTGACTCCCGCGAACGGTTTCTCGTGGAGCAGGCATACCATTCCGTGACGTTTTGCAACCTTCTGCATCATTTCCATTGTAAGCTGATTGTGGTCTGCCGCTATGTTTGTCGTAGTGAATATCGGAGCCATTTCATGCTGTGCCGGAGCTACTTCATTGTGTTCTGTTTTAGCAAGAACACCTAACTTCCAAAGCTCTTCATTGAGCTCCTTCATAAAAGCGGCTACACGAGGCTTTATCGCACCGAAATAATGGTCATCGAGCTCCTGGCCCTTCGGAGCCATTGCACCGAATAATGTTCTTCCCGTATATATTAAATCTTTTCGCTTGTCATACAGATTCTTGTCGATTAAGAAGTATTCCTGTTCAGGACCTACAGTTGTTTTAACCGATGTCACATCTTCGTTTCCGAACATTTTGAGGACACGCAAAGCTTGACGATTTATTGCTTCCATTGAACGAAGAAGCGCGGTCTTTTGGTCAAGTGCTTCCCCGCCGTATGAGCAGAATACGGTAGGAATATAGAGTACACCGTCTTTGATAAACGCATACGAAGTGGCATCCCATGCAGTATATCCTCTTGCCTCAAATGTCGCACGCAGTCCGCCCGACGGGAATGATGACGCGTCAGGTTCACCGCGCATTAGTTCTTTTCCGGAAAATTCCATAATTACCTTTCCGTTAGGCTTCGGAGAAATAAAGCTGTCATGCTTCTCAGCGGTAACACCGGTCATCGGCTGGAACCAGTGTGTATAGTGTGTGGCACCTTTTTCAATTGCCCAGTCCTTCATGGCATTCGCAACAACAGTGGCTACTTCCGTATCAAGATGCTTTCCGTTTTTTATTGTTTTTTGTAATGCCTTGTATGTTTCCTTGGGAAGTCTTGCCTCCATTACAGAATCATCGAAAACCATTGACGAAAATAATTCGGTTATTGTACTCATCTTAATCCTCCAAATGAATGAAAAAAAGCGACAACGAGTCAGAAATACATACCTTTATGAAAGGCTGTATACCGACGCCATTGTCGCTGTTATTCAAGATTATTATCATAAGCATTAACAGCACATCTTAATGCCGCTCGCTTACTATGTGCATTATTATATCACTCGGTAAAATCGTTGTCAATGAGTGCGGCAAAAAAACATATCTAAGACCTTGACAATTTTTTCCCTGCAAAGTATAATATTTTTTGAGATTTTGATCAAATTTATCGGAGTGATACTATGAAATATACCGCTGAAGAAGTTTTTGACTATATTGAACAGGAGGATGTAAGCTTTATTCGTTTGGCGTTCTGCGACCTTCATGGCAAACAGAAAAATGTCTCCATTATGCCGAATGAACTGAAGCGCGCTTTCGAGTGCGGTGTTTCCTTTGATGCGACAGCTATTAACGGATTTTCTTTCGATACCAACGGAAAATCGGACCTTTTGCTTTTTCCCATTCCTTCCACATTAAATGTACTTCCATGGAGACCGTCTCATGGTAAAGTAGTAAGGATGTTTTGCGATATTAAGCATCCCGACGGCAGGATATTCGAGAAAAACTCACGCTCCGTACTGGAAAACGCAATAACAAAAGCAAAAGAAATGGGAATTACCGTGAAAATCGGTTCGGAATATGAATTCTATCTTTTTAAAACCGATGAAGATGGAAATCCCACAAAAATACCGTTTGACAAAGCGGGATATATGGATGTAGCTCCCGAGGATAAGGGCGAAAATGTGCGTCGTGAAATATGTCTCACACTTATCGATATGGATATACAGCCTGAATGTTCGCATCACGAAGAAGGCCCCGGACAAAACGAAATAGATTTTCGTTACAGTGATGCTATGACTGCGGCAGACAACGCAATGAATTTTATAACTGTAGTTAAAGCTACGGCAACACACAACGGTTTGTATGCGGATTTCTCTCCGAAGCCTCTTGATGATAAACCGGGAAACGGACTTCACATTAATATGTCTGTTTCTTCAGACACGGGATTAAACTGCAGTGATTCTTTCATAGCCGGTATACTCGATCACATATATGATATGAGCATAATTCTCAACCCATGTGAAGAGTCATATGCAAGACTCGGCAAAATGAAAGCACCTAAATACATCAGCTGGGGTGCTGAAAATCGTTCTCAGCTCATCAGAATTCCCGCGGCATCAGGTGAATTCAAAAGATTTGAGCTCCGCTCACCCGATCCTACCGCAAACCCTTATTTAGCATTTGCCGCTCTAATTTATGCCGGAATCGACGGTGTTAACAGAAAACTGAACCTACCAGAAGCATCGGATATCGATCTTTATACTGCGGACAGTGATACTCTCGCAAAATACAAAAAGCTGCCTGAAACATATTCGGAGGCTGCTTGTGCCGCACTCTCGAGTGACTTTATTTCATCAATATTTCCTTTTGATATTTGTTCTCTTATAAAATAAATAAAGGTGGCAGTATATGCTTGAAGAAATGTCTCCTTATCGTGTGTTAATTGTATCAGACACAGATAAAGTCTCGGATTATATAACGGATTTGCTTCCTAAACGTGAGTTTTCTCCCATACTCAGAGCGAACAGTGCAGGCGACGCGAAACGAATGCTTCTGTCATCCGATTATGATATTGTAATAATAAATTCTCCGCTTCCCGATGAATTCGGTACGGATTTAGCTGTCGATATATCCGAGGAGATGTCAAAAACGGCTGTTATGCTTCTTGTAAAAAGCGACAGCTACGATGCGGTCTCATACAAGGTCGAGAGAAGCGGCGTTCTTACGCTGCCTAAGCCGAACACCAAACAAACCATATACGCATCGATACGTCTTCTCGCGGCTATGAGCATGAAATTAAATCAGCTTGATAAAAAGAATCGATCTCTGCAGGAAAAAATGACCGATATACGTACCGTAAATCGGGCAAAATGGCTGCTTATAGAAAATCTGAACATGACTGAAAAAGAAGCTCATTACTATATAGAAAAACAGGCAATGGATACGAGAATGACTCGACGTGATGTAGCATTCGGAATCATTCGCACTTACGATAAATAACTAAACCACCGATTTTAATATATCGGTGGTTTTCGTTTTTCAGATAAATTTAATATAAATACGGTATCGCTGTAAATGAATCAGGATGTCCTATCTTCTCCTCCACTTCAATAAAAATGCCGAATTGGTTATTACAAGCACAGAGCCTGCGTTATGTACGAGTGCTCCTATGACTGGATTCAATGTACCGATAATAGCTAACGCAATAGCAACAAAATTCAGTATCATCGAAAAAATCATATTGAGCTTAATTACATTCATCATTCGTTTAGAAAGTGCCACAAGATGCGGAAGCTCTTTAACCTCATCATCGATTAATGCGATATCCGCCGCGTCAACCGCAATATCACTGCCGACTCCGCCCATAGCTATTCCGACATCTGCCTTTTTCAGTGCGGGAGCATCGTTTATACCGTCTCCTATCATGCACACGGGCATATTTTTGTCCTGATATTCTCCGATATATTTCAGCTTGTCCTCAGGCAAACAATTTGCGCGTACTTCCTTTATGTGAAGCTTATCGGCAATAGTCTTTGCGGCGTTCTGATTGTCACCTGTCAAAAGTACCGGTTGAACATCCAAGCTTGATAATGCTTCAATTGTCTGAGAGCTTTCTTTTCTCAGAGTGTCGGACAATGCTATAAAACCGATATATACACCGTCAGCTGCGATATATGTAACAGTACAACCTTTTGATATATATGATTCGGGCTTATTATCGTATGTTGCATTAACACCGTTTTCCCGCAGCAGTTCCATATTGCCTGCGAGAACAGTCTTACCGTCAACCTGCGCACACACTCCGCGTCCGGGTATCATATTGAAATTATCCGACTGAAGCAATGGGAAACCGCTTTTCTTATAACAATTTACAATCGCTTTTCCCAACGGATGCTCGGATAATTGCTCTGCCGATGCCGCCAACCTGTATATATCCTCTTTTTTTATGCTTTCATCCGCACCGCAAACATCAACGACCTCGGGTGTTCCGTAGGTGAGTGTACCAGTTTTGTCAAATGCGATAACCTTTGCTTTAGACAGTCTCTCAAGCGCGTCACCCTCACGGACAAGAAAACCGTGTTTTGTAGCATTGCCGATGGCTGCCATTATCGCAGTAGGCGTTGCCAATACCAGTGCACATGGACAAAATACAACCAGTATAGTAACAGCACGAATAATTTTACCTGTAAACAGCCATGTAAGTCCTGCGGCGGAAAGCGCAATCACGACAATCCATGTAGCCCAACGGTCCGCAAGACCGACAATTTTCGCTTTACCGGCATCCGCGGATTGCACCAGGCGAATCATTCGCTGAATTGAGCTGTCCTCGCCTACTTTGGTTGCTTCCATTTCAAAAGCGCCGAATTGGTTTACAGTACCGCTTGATACTGCATCCCCCACAGTTTTATCCACAGGAAGTGACTCTCCCGTCATCACGGCTTGATTTATTGAAGTTTGACCGGATACTATCACGCCGTCCACCGGTACTCCCTCTCCGGGAAGTACACGGATATGGTCACCCACTTTTACCTGCTCTGCAGGCACGATTTCTTCTACACCGTTACGGATAATCCTTGCGGTTTGAGGTGTCAGATGCACAAGCTTTTCTATACCGGCTCTTGCTTTAGCTACTGTAAGCTCCTCGAGCAATGCACCGAGCTGCATAATAAACGCAACCTCACCTGCCGCAAAATCCTCACCTATACAAACAGACGCAATTAACGCAAGTGAAACAAGTACATCGGCTTTAATGTCAAAAGCGGTTACCAAGCCGATAACAGCCTCCAATATAATCGGAATTCCGCATAATATTATAGCAATCCATGCCATATCAAATGGGAACGGTTTAAATTTCACTAAGCTGCAAATAACTGCGATACCGGAAATCACAAGCAATGTTATATCCTTCTTGATTCCTCCGAGACTCAGCAAATACTGAAGCTTTTTCATCGCTCGTTTCATTGGGCGAATCTCCTTTCAATACCGTATGGGGTATATTTATATTATACTCATAGGGGTATAGGTTGTCAATAGCCTAAAGAAAAAATCAGTCTTTCGACTGATCTTTTTCACTGCATATTTGCAAATCTCTCTACAGCTTTAGTAAAGCTTTCGATGGTTTTATCAGCATCACCGTGTTCTATACCATCACGAACACAATGTTTTATATGACCTTCAAGAACCACTTTACCGCAGCCGTTTAATGCAGATTTTGCCGCATTAATCTGAGAAAGAACATCCTCACAAGGTACATCCTCATCAATCATACGTTCTATAGCCTGTACCTGACCGATAATTTTTTTGAGTCTGCGATGCAGATTTTCCGAATCCATACATTGTCTCATGTGATTTCATCTCCATACTATAAGGGGTATATGTTTATTATAATACAAATCACACAAAAAGTCAATACCGGCAAAAAATCGGAAGAATGCTTCATCTATGAAGCATTCTTGAGGAGGCGGTTTATTACTTTAAATTTCAACTGTTGGTTATCCGCCGACATTAGTCTTCATCAAACTTTCTCAGTCCCGCTACTTCCGATACGGGGAGCGAGAAGCAAATAGCACCTGCGTTTGTATTCGTTCCCGCATTTTGGTTTATCGCACGCATTATTTCGGATTTTTTATTTGAAGACGATACAATATAAATCATATCCTTCTCTTCCGCAAGCGATACTCCGAAAAACTTCTCGGTCTTTGTTTTGCCCGTTCCCTTCGCGTGGAGAACTGTACCGCCAGTTGCTCCCGCAGAGCGAGCGGCATCCATCACCATGTCGGAATAACCTTCGTTCAGAACAACAATTATTAACTCATATTCAAATTCCATAATCGGCTTTGATCCCCCGAGATTCAAACCATCGGCTAAATACTCGAGAGTTTTTCCTCCTCCAACAGATTTCATCGGTATCGACATCATAATTCCGTTTCCCGGGATATCGATATACATTTTTCTTTTAGCGGTTTTCATAAGCTTTTTTGCTGATTCGGCATCTGCAATAGTACTTATTATAGCTTTTTCAGTTGTTTCAAGTCCGTATATGGCAAGATTTTCAGTCGTTGCCGTTCCCATGCCGAGATTAGTGAGTACCATTGAAAGTGACAATTCGTGATGAATATCAAGCATTGTAGATACCTTCGAACGGTCGGTTATAGTAATGACATAATATAATTCCATATCGTCCTCCTTAATTCTCCCAAAGCTCGATAATTTCGTCGTCTGCAAATGCGGGATGCTGCGCTGTTTTTTCTTCGACCTTCTTTGATTTGAAGACGTATATCGCACCCATTACCTGCACTGTAATAAGCGGCATCATCGCTACCATTGCCACAATACCGAACGCATCCGTCATGATATTACCGCCGATTGCAGAACACGCTCCCATAGCAAAAGGCAGCATAAATGTAGCAGTAAGAGGTCCTGATGCAACTCCACCAGAGTCGAAAGCTATAGCCGTAAATGTCGGCGGGACAAAGAACGCCAAAACAAGAGCAATAATATATCCCGGAAGCATGAACCACATTATGGATATTCCTGTTATAACACGTATCATCGCAAGGCCCATAGCTGCCGAAATAGCTATTGATAAGCTCAATCCCATAGCTTTTGCGGATATTGCTCCCGCGCTCAGTTCCTCAACCTGCTTGTTCAGCACATGAACCGCAGGCTCTGCGTTAATTATAAACCAACCCATAAGCATTGCCAACGGAATAAGGAACAGCTTGAGATTTTCCTCAACCAATACTTGTCCGAGAACATAGCCGAGTGATGAGAAACCGACGTTTACACCGGTGAGAAACAGAACAAGTCCGACATATGTATATACAATTCCGATGATTATTTTCAGAAGCGGACGTTTTTTCAGCTTCAGCGAAAAAATCTGAAATATAATGAAAAATACAAATATCGGAAGAAGAGCATACGCTACCTCACCGAGATAATCAGGCAATTCAAGTAAATATTCATGTCCGAGCTCAACCGAATCCGCATAGCTCTTAACCATCGTGGAAACCGATGCTTCAGCTCCGTTATTATATATGAAGCTGAGAATTAATACGGCAAGTATAGGGCCTATCGAACAAAGTGCTATTAATCCGAAGCTGTCTGATTTTGCGTTTTCGTCGCTTCGAATCGATGCAACGCCGACGCCAAGCGCCATGATAAAGGGTACGGTTATAGGTCCCGTTGTTACTCCGCCGGAGTCGAATGCAACCGCAAGAAATCCCTGATCCGCAAAAAACGCTATGATGAACAGTACAGCGTAAAAAGCAACCAACAGCCATTTCAATGATATGGCAAATAAAATTCTGAACATGCTGACAAGAAGGAATAAACCGACACCTACTGATACCGTGAGAATCAAAACAGTCTTGTCTATTGCGGGTGCGTTGGCGGCAAGAACCTGTAAATCAGGTTCGGCAAGCGTAATGATAAAACCAAGTATAAAGCTGAGAATTAAAATAAATCCCAGTTTTCTTGATTTAGTCATTTTCGCTCCGATGAGATTACCCATCTGCGTCATCGAGACATCCGAGCCGATATTGAACAGGCTCATTCCGATAATAATCATAACCGATCCGATAAGGAACGACAACATCAGTCCGCTCTCAATCGGAATAAAGAACAGGCACAGTACCGCTACAATCAGCGTTATCGGAAGCACTGACGCGACTGATTCATGTACTTTTTCTTTAAACAAGTTTTTGGGGAGCAAAACTTTACCTCCTATATTGTTAATTTATCAGATTGAATATAAATATGACAATTCCGAGAACTACGAGAACAACACCTGTATATCTGTTTAATGCCTTAGGCTCGGCTTTATTTGCGATAAGCGCCGCAATTCTGGCCCAGACCAAAGTAAATACTATCGACAGTACAAGTATAAATAAGTTCGGAGCACCGCCTATAACAAAATGCGACAAAGCACCTGTCAATGCGGTAAACGTCATAATAAATACGCTGGTTCCGACTGCGGTTTTCAGCTCATAGCCGAGTACACTCGTTAATATCAAAAGCATCATCATACCGCCGCCTGCTCCGATAAATCCGCATATAAACCCTATAATCATTCCGCAAGCTATTGATTGTACAATGCGTTTTTTCGCAGACACTGCAGCCATACTTTCTTTTGTCGTCATTACAGGCTTTACTATAAACTTTATTCCGAGTAAAAATGTCATGAATACCGAAAAATTACCCATAGTATTCGACGGCACAAGCTTTGAGACACAGCTTCCTACAACAGTAAACACAAGAACCGTTGCCATCATAATGATGCCGTTTTTTATGTCCAGATTTTTGTTTTTTCCGTATGTATATGCCGAAACCGCGCTGGCAAGTACATCCGAAGCCAGTGCAATACCAACCGCGGTATACGGTTCAACGTTCAAAAAAGTGACAAGCATCGGTGTTATAACCGCCGCGGCGCTCATTCCCGCGAAGCCTGTACCGAGTCCGGCACCCATTCCCGCGAAGAAAGTAACGAGAATTATTTTGATTATTTCCAAGTTTACGCCTCTGATAATATCATTCACTTAAGAACTATTATACCATATCGATTGGTCCGAAAAAATGGAAATTGTGTAAACTTAAAAGATTATTTTTTCTTGGGCAATACCGAATAAGCTCACTTTTAAAACCGCAATTTACACTTTAAAGGTGTGCAAGCAAATCTGATTGCATAATATCGCCGCACCAACCGTATACGTAAATTAAATAATATTGATTTATCGTGTATTTTATTATATAATAGCTTTAACTAAAACTCTCACGGAGGTTTAAATGGAAGAATACAGCAGAAACGAAGAACGTACCGGTATACAGGAAGCCGCAATGTTCAGTCGTGAATTCGACGTACAAAGCGATTTCATTATGGTTTACGGATTTCATGACTTAAAAAACAGAATCGCAAAATGGGCTAAAAGAGGATATGTCATCCATCTTATGACCGGAGTATCATGGGGCGAATACCAGGATTATTTATACGGCAAATTCGACGGTATTGACCATCACGATGAAGGTCAGCTCAGACGCGACGGAAGTGATATCAGTCATGGAAAAGACGTTCCGTATATGGTTCCGTCAAATTCATTTGCTCACTACCTTGCTTCAAACCTGAAAAAAGCAGTCGATTACGGAGTCGAAGCAATTCATCTGGAAGAACCTGAATTTTGGGTAGCGTCAGGCTATTCCGATGCATTTAAGCGAGAATGGAAAATTTACTACAAGGAAGACTGGCAGGATCCGCAATCCACACCCGAAGCACAATACAGAGCGTCTAAGCTTAAGCAATATCTTTACACCAGAACGCTTGACAGACTTTGCTCCGAATTAAAAGAGTATGCTCTTGTCAAATACGGCAGACTCCTGCGATTCTATGTTCCTACTCACTCTCTTATTAACTATACACAGTGGAAAATAGTTTCTCCCGAATCCGCGCTTATCGATATTCCCACAATAGACGGATATATTGCTCAAATTTGGACAGGTACATCTCGTGCAGTAAATGTATATCGCGGCGTACATAAGGAAAGAACATTCGAAACCGCATTTCTCGAATACGGAGTAATGCAGGAGCTTGTTCGCGGTACGGGAAGAAGAATGTGGTACCTTGCGGATCCCATTGAAGATAACCCGCACCATACATGGGTAGACTATCGTGAAAATTATTACCGCACCGTCACCGCATCTCTGTTCCATCCTGAAATTTCAGATTACGAGGTATCTCCGTGGCCATGCCGTGTAATGAACGGCAAGCATTTACTTGCAGACGGTAAAGAAAACGGCATAATCCCCGCCGAGTACAAAACAAACCTTCTTGAAGTAATGCACACCCTTCGTCAAATGAAGGACAACAGTGACTCCGAATGGATAACAAAGACATCCGAAGCCGCTGTTATGATAGCGGACTCGGCTATGTTCCAAAGAATCTGTCCCGTGGCAAACGGAGATGATTCACCGGAATTTTCCGCGTTCTTCGGTCTTGCGCTGCCGCTTTTGAAAGGCGGTATAGCCGCTCGTCCTGTTCAGCTTGACAATGTAAAGAGATATGCAGGTTACCTTGATGCGTATAAAACAATGATACTTTCATATGAGTTTATGAAACCGCAGTCACCCGACATCAACGGAGTTATCGCAAACTGGGTAAAGAACGGCGGAACGCTCGTTTATGTAGGCGATGGTTCAGACCCGTTTATGAATATCCGCGAATGGTGGAATACAGGTCTCAGCACATACTCCAACCCTGCGGAACACCTATTTGAATCACTCGGTTTGACACGTACTCCAGACGAAGGACTTCACAGTGTAGGCAGCGGACGAGTTTACTACATAAAGAAAGCACCGAAATCCTTTGCGGATGATCCCGCATTATCCGATGAGCTTCTTGCTGTAGTAACCAAACTGATTAATGCGGAAAACTCATCAAGTCTCATACTTCGCCGTGGCTCGTACTACATAACCGCAGTTATGGATGAAACCGTAAGAAGCGAAAAGAATGTACTCAAGGGCAACTATATTAATCTTTATGATCACACTCTTCCCGTCATTGAGGATCCTGAGCTTGAAGTGGGTTCAGTAGGTCTTTGGTTTGACGTCTCACGCATCGACAAAAGCGGTACAGCATCGATAATAGCACTTTCCGGCAGAGCTGTATCGATAAAAGCTACTCAGCGCGCATTGAATTTCACTGTAATGTCACCCACAGACATGAATGTAGCGGCGAGAATCTGGACAAAGCGTCCTCCCAAATCAATTAAGGTAACTGTAGACAAAATAACCTCAGATATACCTTTTGAGTATGAACCTGACAGTGAAACAACATACTTTGTTTATTCTGCAGGCGAATCGGATGCAAAAATATCCGTAAGCTTCTGATAATCAGCAGTCTGAATTACGTCATATACAGAAATAACCCGCACAATGTTATGTGCGGGTTATTTCACTTTTTAATCAGTCTTCGAGAACGCCGCATTCAAGGTCGTTTCTCATTATAGGTGATTTTTCGAAGCGAGATTCAATCTTAACTTCTTTTCTTTCATCACCGCTTGTTGTAAAGCCTTCCATGATTTCAAGAACATGATATGTCTGAGTGTAATTACATCTGAACTTACGTCCTGTCTGAAGTGCCTTTGCCATATCCGCAAGTCCGAGTGCACGGCTGTTATCGGCATAGTTATTGAATTCAAGAGGCATTTCACGCATACCTTCTCCGGGTGTAAACAACGAAATAGGACCGCCGAAACCGTTCGGGTCGGGTACATACAGTGTTCCCTTTGATCCGTATACTTCAAGTCTTGCCTGTCCGGGATAGTATACGTCAAATGTAGTAAACAGTGTTCCGATAGCGCCTGATTCGAAACGCATGGTACCTGCGATATATGTATTTACATCTACATCGATAATTTCACCGTTGTGAGGCTGGCTTGTTATCAGTCTCTTATCGAAGCTCTTCTTTGTCATAGCGGAAACTTCGCTTACATTTCCGAGCAGGTTGATAAGAGCGGTAATATAATACGGACCCATATCAAACATAGGACCGCCGCCGTACTTGTAATAAAACTCCGGATCCGGATGCCATGTTTCATGACCGTGACAAATCATGAAGCCTGCACAGCCTATAGGTGTTCCGATTAATCCGTCTTCGATTATCTTTCTGCATGTCTGTATGCCCGCACCGAGGAATGTATCCGGTGCTCCGCCGAGCATAAGGTTCTTTTCCTGAGCGATTTTAACAAGCTCTTTTCCCTCTGCAAGGCTTGCGGCGAGAGGCTTTTCCGAATATACGTTTTTGCCTGCGAGAAGTGCTGCTTTAGATACTTCGTAATGCTCGTAAGGACGAGTAATATTGAGTACTATGTCAACCTCGGGGTCGGCAAACAGCTCGTACATATCGTTGTACAGCTTAGGAATATTATATTTCTTTACAGCGTTTTCGGCACGTTCTCTGATACGGTCGCACACACCTATAATTTCGATATCCTTGAATTTATTGGTTATGTTTTCAAGGTATATTCCCGAAATGGCGCCGACGCCGACGAAGCCTATTCTTACTTTTCTCATTTTTCTCCTCCGTAATTAATACATCTTAGCGGAATTTTCAAAACGGTCGGTTGTAAGATTATGGTCAATAGCATACTGCTTTCCTTCGGCAGCCCACAGCATACCGCGCTTCATAAGCACTTCGGCTGTAGGAGATTTTTCGAATACATCATCGTGATGTCCTACGGAAAGGTAGAATACTCGTCCATTGCCCCAATATTTTGTCCATGCAACGGGCATGTCGATGGGTTTATTGGAAATGTTATAATATCTTACCTGCGGGAAACGTGTGGTTGCGAGAACCTCGATTGCAGGGTCTACCTGAAGGTAATAATGTTCACTGCAAACCTCGAAGTCTTCGAGTCCTTCAACAATCGGGCTGGAGCCGTGACGGATGTTAACCTTGTATACCTGGTCGCCTCCGCCCGGATGGCTGATCCACTGGCCGCCTGTTATAAACTGCCATTCGGTATTCTCACGGAATGCATCGCACATACCGCCGTGGCATCCTGCTATACCTGTTCCCTTGCCTATAGCCTTCGAAACATTCTGTACTCTTTCAGATGAGAGCTGTCCGCCTGTCCAGCAAGGACAAATCAAATCGTACGTGCACAGCTTTTCAGCATCATCAAGACATTCAAGGGTATCGTAAATTTCAGCACTGTAGCCTTCTTCTTCCATAAGGCGTGCAAAACGTGCCGCAACGAGCTTGGGTTCATGTCCGTCCCAACCTCCCTGGAAAATCAATACCTTTTTCATATTCGTTCTCCTTTATTATAGCTCGGAAAGAGCTTTATAGTCATTCTTCAGGTGCGAATAAAGACCTCTGTAAATATCATAGAATTTACGATATTGTACTGTATTCTTCTCTTCGGATTCAACCGTATCCTTAATCTTTACAATGGTATCACATGCTTCCTTTACTGTCGGATATAATCCTGCTCCGACCATTGCGAGAATTGCTACACCGAGAGCGGGACCTTCGTCCGATTCGATTGTATTGACAGGAATACCGTATACATCAGCCAGCATCTTACGCCAAAGCTTACTCTTACCGCCGCCGCCGCATATTTTCATGCTGTCCGGATGAACATTCATTTCATCCAGCACCGACAGGCAGTCTTTCAATGAATAGCATACTCCCTCAAGAACAGCACGAGTGATATCCGCTCTTGTATGCATAGCGGAAAGGCCGATAAACGCTCCTCTGCAGTCCGGATCGAGATGCGGTGTTCTTTCACCCATGAGGTACGGCAAATAAATAAGTCTGTTCGCACCTATCGGTGAATCAGCCGCTTCTCTGTCCATAACTACATACGGGTCGACGCCTTCTTTTTCGGCTTCATGTATTTCTTCCGTGCAAATGTTGTCTCTTATCCATCTGAGAGATAATCCGGCAGCCTGAGTTACACCCATAACATGCCATGCTCCCGGTACAGCACAGCAGAAAGTGTGAACTCTGCCTGCGGGATCTATGACGATATTATCGGTATGAGCAAATACAACTCCGCTTGTTCCTATGGTTGTAAAAGCTCGTCCGTCACACACTACACCTTCACCTACAGCTGCGGCGGCATTATCGCCTGCTCCGCCTACTACGGGAGTTCCTGCCGCAAGGGCACATTTCTCAGCTGCTTCTTTTGTAAGATAACCTGTAATTTCGGGAGATTCATATACTTTTCCGAGAAGCTTTTTGTCAATTCCGAGCTTTTCGAGAACCTCATCCGACCATTGTCTTGCAGGTACATCAAGCAGCTGCATACCGCTGGCATCAGACACCTCAGTCGCGTATTCTCCTGTAAGAGTAAATCTGATATAATCCTTCGGAAGAAGTATGTGGGCGCATTTAGCATAGATTTCAGGCTCGTGCTTCTTAACCCACATGATTTTAGAAGCGGTAAAGCCTGTAAGAGCGGGATTTGCCGTAATTTCGATAAGACGTGCTCTTCCGATTATTTTTTCAATATCACGGCATTCCTCGCCCGTTCTTTGGTCACACCAAATTATGGAAGGACGAAGAATATTATTGTTCTCATCGAGCATTACGAGGCCGTGCATCTGTCCGGATATACCGATACCGACAACATCGTTTTTATCGACACCGCTTTTTATCATTACGGCATGAACAGTCTCAAAAACAGCGTTTTTCCAATCCGCGGGATCCTGTTCAGCCCATCCGTTTTTAGGTTGATATAAGGGATATTCAACTGTATTCGAAGCTATCTTTTTTCCGAGTTGGTCAAACAGTACGGTTTTAGTACCGGATGTGCCAACATCGATTCCTATTGTATATTTCATATGCAGCTTCCTTACTTAAGTTATCTTAATATGTGTGTAAACTTACTCTATAATGAGGCAGTCGTCGAGTCCGAGCTCACGGCTTCTCTCATCAGGCTGATGTCCGCCGACATAGAACTTAAGTCCGCCGTCCGCTTTATCTCTCTTACCATCCGAAAGAACAGCTTTTGTCCAGTATGCATCTACACTGATTTTAACACTCTTCTCTTCTCCGACTTCAAGCTCGACAGCCTCAAGACCGCATAACTGGAAGTTAGGAGTGGGAGTTCTCGAATCCTTATACTGTGCATATACCTGAACCTTTTCGATGCCCTTCATCTGACCGACATTCTTAACCTTAACGCTTATTTCGTAACCGTTTTCGGTTTCGCAAAGTTTTGCATCGGAATATTTGAACTTTGTATACGACAAACCGTAGCCGAAGGGATAAAGCGGCTTTTCAGTCATGTATCTGTATGTTCTTCCCTGCATGCTGTACTCGGTGAAAGCGGGTATTGTGTTGTTTTCTCCGTAGAATGTAATCGGCAGTCTGCCGTTCGGTGAGAATTTACCTGCAATCAGTTCCGCCACGGCAAGTCCTCCGACAGCACCGGGATACCATACATCTATTACCGCGTGTACCTTGGATCTGAGATCTTCTCCGAGATCCAAAGCTCCGCCGCCCATGAGAACTACGACAACATCACCGCAAACCTCGCAAACCTTTTCAGCAAGCTCCATCTGTGTTTTCGGAAGCTTTAAAGCAACCTTATCACCGTTGTCGAAATACTCATTCTTCATACCGGTTTCTTCGCCTTCAATGGTACAATCAAGACCTAAGCAAAGAATTGTTATGTCGGCATTTTCCGCATATGATATGCCCTCGCTTATCATATTTGTAAATCCCGAGCAGTCGTTTCTGTGGTCGAGCCATACATTGCAGCCTTTTGCGACACGTACATTTTCCGAACCGAATACTCTTCTGATTCCGTCTGCGGGAGTAATGTATTCCGATGCCATGCCGTTGTAATTTCCTTCAAGAGCGATATGCGACATCGCATTCGGACCGATTACGGCTATTTTCTTTTTATTCGCGGGATTAATCGGAAGGAATCCGTCATTCTTAAGAAGCACTGCGCATTCCTCTGCCGCCTTTAAATTCAGCTGTCTG
This sequence comes from uncultured Ruminococcus sp., assembly GCA_964634795.1. Taxonomy (GTDB): domain Bacteria; phylum Bacillota; class Clostridia; order Oscillospirales; family CAG-272; genus UMGS1696. Next base: position 24,570 of record CAZWLL010000019.1, read on the forward strand.
AATTCTTCGCAGTCGAGCTTATCAAACGGAATGTCAGAATATGGATGCTTTTCTTCAAACTCGCCGAGAAGAACTCTGATTGTATAAAGTCTAATAGCGGCGTTTGTAATATCTTCCTCTGTAATGAGGTCGCTTTCATACGCGTCCATAAGGTGAGAGTAAGCGCTTCCGCAGTTAAGGTGACAGCCTGCCTTCAATGATATAGCGCATGCTTCTTCTATAGTTTCCGTATAGTGGTGGTATGCGTAAATATCATTTATTGCGCCGCAGTCGGATGTAAAATATCCGTCAAACTTCATCTGTCCGAAAAGTATGTCCTGCATAAGCTTCGGAGATGCGCAGCAAGGCTCACCGTTTGTTCTGTTGTATGCGCCCATAACTCCGGCTACACCTGCGTTTACCGAGTACTCGAACGCGGGAAGATATGTTTCCCACAAATCATGATCGTTTACTACGGCATTGAATGTATGTCTGAGCGGTTCGGGTCCCGAATGCACCGCGAAATGCTTAGCACATGCGGCAGCTTTAAGATATTCACCGTCACCCTGGATGCCTTTAATATAGCTTACAGCCATGGAAGCGGTAAGATACGGGTCTTCACCGAATGTTTCCTGTCCTCTTCCCCATCTCGGATCACGATAAATATTTATGTTCGGAGTCCAATACGTAAGTCCTTTATAAATATCGTAGTCCTCGTATTTTTGCGAGCTGTTATATTTTGCTCTTGCTTCTGTGGAAACAGCCTCACCGACCTTGCCGATAAGCTTAGGGTCAAATGTTGCCGCGAGTCCTATAGCATGCGGAAATACCGTTGCCATGCCTGATCTCGCAACACCGTGTGATGCCTCGTTCCACCAGTTGTATTCATGTATGCCGAGTCTTTCTATGGCGGGAGAATTATAAAGAAGCTGTGACGCTTTCTCTTCAACTGTCATTTGAGAGACAAGCTCCTGCGCTTTCTTTCTTGCCGTCTCTTTATTCATCAGGTAATACCTACCTTTCTTAGTAACAATTTATCTGTTTAAGCACCGAACATTACATCGTTTACGATGTTTTCAAGGTATTCCTGTCTGCCGCTGATGTTTGTTGTGATATCGCCCATCTTCTTTGCGTACGCATCGAGTTCTTCAATTGTAGCGGTTCTGTCGCTGATTTTCTTGCCTATGCCGTCATTGTAGCTTGCATAACGATTCTTTACGAACTCGTCGATTCTGCCGTCCTTAACAAGACGTTCCGCAAGTCTGAGTCCGAGTGCGAATGAATCCATACCTGCGATATATGAGTATGCGATGTCATCCCATGTGTAAGAGCCGCGGCGTGCTTTTGCATCAAAGTTCAAACCGCCGTTTGTAAATCCGCCTGCACGAATAACCTCAAGCATGCAGAATGTCGTTTCGTATACGTTGGTCGGGAACTGGTCTGTATCCCATCCGAGGAATAAGTCACCCTGGTTTGCGTCGATGGAGCCGAAAGCGCCGTTAACTCTTGCAACATTAAGCTCATGCTGGAATGTGTGACCTGCGAGTGTTGCGTGGTTAGCTTCGATGTTAAGCTTGAAGTCCTTGGCAAGTCCGTATTTTGCGATGAATCCGCATACTGTTGCGGCGTCAAAGTCGTACTGATGCTTTGTGGGTTCCTTCGGCTTCGGCTCGATATAATAGTCGCCTGTGAATCCGATAGAACGTCCGTAGGATGATGTAAGCTTAAGCAGGAAGGCAAGGTTGTCAAGCTCCTTACCCATGTCTGTGTTGAGGAGTGTTTCGTAACCTTCTCTGCCGCCCCAGTAAACATAACCGTTGCCGCCGAGTTTTACTGTAACTTCTATTGCTTTTTTAATCTGTGCAGCCGCAAATGCGAAAACATCGGCATTCGGAGCTGTGCCTGCACCATGCATGTATCTGGGATTGTTGAAGCAGTTAGCTGTACCCCAAAGAAGCTTCTTGTTGTTTTCCTTCATGAGCTGTGCGAGAAGCTCGGAGATTTCGTCAATGCGTTCATTGCTTTCCGTAAGGGATTTTCCTTCGGGAGCAATGTCTCTGTCGTGGAAGCAGTAATAGTCTATGGAGAGCTTATTCATAAACTCAAATGCCGCATATGCTTTAGCCTTTGCGATTTCCATAGGCTCTGTTTCACCGTATGTCTTTACATTTGTACCGCAGCCGAACATATCGGTGCCGTCGGCGCACATTGTGTGCCAATAAGACATAGCAAACTTAAGCTGATCTCTCATGGGCTTTCCGAGTATTATCTCGTCGGGATTGTAGTAATGGAAGGACATCGGATTTTTAGAATCCTTTCCTTCATATTTAACGTACGGAATAGATGCGAAAAATTCTTTCATGGTTTTTCTCCTTATTTCAGAATAATATTGTTTTATGTATATATTGTAGGATATCGACAATTATTTTTCACGTCATATGGATATTTTTTATAGACAAAATTTGACTTTTCTAAAATGTCGGCTTGAATTAATACCTTTGAATGTGTATAATTAAATAAATACATTTTTTTTTCAATTATGTGAATCTGCTAAATTATGTTTTATGAATTCAGTCACTCATTATCTGCCGATTATTTCACTGTAGAGCACGGCTGTAATTTCGATTTTCCCGCTCACATGCACCATTGCTTCGAACTGCTGTGTGTTCTCGAAGGAGAAATGCATGTTGAAATCGACGAGGTCGGATATGACATGGTACAGGGAGACGCGGCAATGATTTTCTCAAATCAAATACATTCGATGAAAACCGTCGGCTCCTCAAAGCATGTACTGACAGTTTTTTCTCCGCGGCTTATCAGCGCGTATTCCGAAAAAACATCGGGTAAAATCCCGCTCAACAACATTTTCCGTCCCGATATGTTCTACATCAACAAGCTTGAATCATTCAGCAAGCAAACACCGATAATCGATGTCAAAGGTCTTCTCTATTCGATTTGCGGAGAGTTTGATGCCGTAACCGAATATCATGTTAACGAGGCAAAATCGAACATACTTCTTTACAATATATTTAAGTTTATCGAAGCAAATTACAATAAAAACTGCATGCTGTCCAACCTCGCAAAATATACGGGATATGACTACGCATATATTTCAAGATACTTTCGTAAAACAGTCGGAATATCATATAACGACTATGTAAATCAGTACAGAATCTCGAAAGCCTGCTATCTGTTGCAAAACAACGAAATGAGTATACTCGAGATATCAAATGAATGCGGCTTCAACTCGCTTAGAAGCCTCAACCGCCATTTCAAGGAACAGCTCGGAATGCCTCCCGCCGATTACAGAAAGCTGATAAAAGATCGCCTTGATACGATAAACCATGACAATATTTAAGAAAGCGCTTCTTTAAAGTTGATTTATTCAGCGTAACATTTATAGATAATCCCCCGATTTCATGCCGAATCGAGGGATTATTTTACTTATTATTCTTCTTAGGTGACTTAGGGGACGACTGAACGTACACTATCACGATTATAGCCGCAGCTAAAACAGCTATAGTAGCGATGAGCACTGCTATACTGTTTTCCGAGTCCTCTGCTGATGCATCGGACGCCACCAGCTCTTCGGCAAGGTTTTCGTTCTTGTACTCTTTTGATACCTGCTCGACTATTGTTCCGCCGGGAACCTCTTCTTCCGCTTCGGTTTCTTTACTTACCTCCGCCGTTTTATCGGTTGATCCGCATATTGTCACCTCGGACAGCTGAAAAGTTCCCGCTCGTGCGCCTTTCGCGTAAAATCTGAAATACGAATAAGACTCATCACACTCAACCGTTGTCGAAAAGTAAGTGTAATTCACGTTTTCGAAAAAATCATCATCACCCGAAATAATGGTCGTCCAGTTTTTTCCGTCATTTGATCCATCCAAACGCCATTTTTGGGGATTTCGTCCTTCGTATTCCTTTGTGTCATTTGCGGTTGCCATAAGCAAACCCGTAACAAAATACTGCTGTCTGCATTTTATTATCGAATACAGCGGAAATTCTCCCGTACAGAATTTTGTATACACGCTTCCGTCCCACAGCATGTCGGCACTTTCATTCGGATTTCCGCCTGTTCCGTCTACAAACTCATAACTTTTAATTATGGATAAGCCAAGTGCTTCGGCAGCTTCCTTTGCTTCCGAGCTCTGTCTTGCTCCGGCGCCGCCGAATTCAAGGTATGACCAGTTTGAACTGTCGATTTCACCTTCTCCGATTTCGTCAGACCACGTAAAGAAATATGACAGCTCGCCTTCTTCATTTATATCGCAGAAGGCAAAATCCGCAAGCAGCTTCGCACCGTCTTCCAAAGTAAAGCTTTCCGGTACATATTTGTATTCGATTATATAACCGTTATTTTCTTTTCTATAACCTATCTTAGAATATTTAGGCTCTTTGCCATGAATAGTGCGGATTGGATTGATTTCGTCGGGAAGAAGCTGAATCATACGCTGACCGTCCTGCCATGTATCTCCGTACACATCATTTTCGTCTATATAAAGGTATATACAGTCATTCTTATATTTACCGTCTGAGTTGAATGTAAAATCGTCATCGTATATCTCGAAAAGAAAATATATTGCTTCATCATCATACATCACCGATACATAAGCAACAGAACCGCCCGGAAGCTTTCCATTGTAATCATTGCCTCCGGTTACATTCATAAGTCTTGTACGTGTTGTTTTATACCATATTTTATCGATGCTTCCGTCAATGACAGGTGTACCGTATTTTGCCGTTAATGTCTGTCCGATAGCCGACACAGGCACGGACAGCACCGCGAGAGCAGTCACCATAACCATTGTAAGAAGTAGTGATGCGATTTTTTTCATTAGTAACAATTTCCTTATTTCAGTTTATGCGAAATATATTAAAACTACATATTCTATTACTTATTATAATATTACAGATATGTTTTGTCAACCGATTTTTGCAAACTCGGATGTATTGCATTATTCGCGTCTTCATAGTATAATATTATCGGAGAATATCCGAGTTCTTGACAATTCGGATATTCCCGAAAACATAACCGAGGCTGACTATGACAACTGATTACAATATTCCATACGGCGAGCTCAATGAGCAAAAGCTCGACTATTACAAAACCGATAATGCCGAAAATGCTCCGCTTTTTATTTACTTTCACGGCGGTGGACTCGAATGCGGAGATAAGGGCAACGGCTCTCCCGCTGCATTCGAATATTTGATGACGCATGGCATAAGCGTCGTATCTGCGGACTACAGAATATATCCGAATGCACATTTTCCGGATTTTCTTATCGATGCCGCTAAGTGTACGGCATGGTGCACGAAGAATTTAAAATACAGCAAACTGTATATAGGCGGACAAAGCGCGGGCGGCTATATATCAATGATGCTGGCTTTCGATAAAAAATATCTTGCGGCTTATAATATCGATGCGGCGAACAAAAGTATTGTCGCAGGTTATTATCTCGATGCCGGACAGCCGACAGTACATTATAATATACTCCGTGAACGCGGACTCGACACAAGATTAATACGTGTTGACGATGCCGCACCCGTATACTTTATCGAACAGCCGGATAACCCCGATAATTTGCCGAAATATGAAATTACCGTATCGGATAACGACATGGTTTGCAGACTGGAGCAGAATATGATGCTGTATCGCAGCATGCTCCATATGGGATACCCCGAAAATAAGGTTAAGCTCGTAATAATGAAAGGCTTCACTCATTGCGGTTACGGAGGTGTCATAGACCCGGACGGATACTCGAAATACGGAAAAATGATTGAAAATTTCATCCGCGGATAAAAAAACAGCGGGCTATTCAAGTCAACATGATTTTCTTGAATAGCCCATATTTTTTGTTTCAAATTGATTTTATCACGAATCACGCATAGCTAAGTATATTTCAGCTTTCTCCCTGAACTATCGAAAGCAGCTTTTCCGCTGTCACATCGTTTGAGATGTGATTTCTTTTAACGGCATAAAGCGACTGACCAAGTCCACGCACAAGCTGCTGCCCCCCCCAGTTTGTCGAAAATGTTACGCTGTAGCCTTCTTCGACAGCTATTCTCGCCGCATTATCCGTAATCTTTCCCTTAGGGTACGACAGTGCGAGTACATCATCGGTACGCAAATTCTCAAGGAGCTCCCTCGATTTTACGAGATCGTCACGTACGGCATCAATATACTCTTCCTCTGTTTCATCGGCAAGCATACCCATGTCATATCTTGCGTTTTCCTCGTAGCTTTCACTTCTGTGCATGTCATATGTATGGCTCTGCAGAGATATCACTCCCGATTCCGTCATTTCCTCAGCTTCTTTTTCGCCGAAATGCGGTATTATCGCCTCATCGGTATCAAGATATGTATCTTTTCCGAAGCTTGTGCCGACTATAAAAATTACCGCTTTCATTCCGAGTTCTTTCAGTATAGGATATGCGTACTCATAATTGCTGTAATATCCGTCATCAAATGTAATAAGCACGGGTTTATCGGGAAGCTCTCCCCCGTAATAAACATAATTCACCATATCGCTAAGCGTTATCGCGGTATATCCGTTTTCGGCGAGAGTTTCCATATGCATACGGAACGTCTCAGGCGTAACTGTCATATCGTTCGGCTCTTCACTTATATTATGATACATAAGCACGGGAACATTCTTTGTGTATTCGTCTGCATCCTGCTGCTTGGCATCAAAATATGTACTGTAATATTCCGCGGCATTTTCCGCCGTAACCAAATATCCGAAATCATCAGGAATATAGACGCTGTCATCGCCGAATATTCTCGCTGCTGCCATATGTCCGACATTGTTGCGGAAATGTGTGCGGTCATAGAAATATCTGGGTTCAAAGCTTACAGAAGAGTATGAAAAATCCCAAAAATCCACAACCTCCGCAAGGCGAGTGTAAAACGAGCATACCGCGTCGGGATAAAAATTATTCATGTACTCATAGTAAACAGGTGCGGCAACCACAATGAGATTAACTCCGTTGTCATCACACATTGAGACAATATTCTTCACGCTGTTTATGCAGTCATCAACAGCCGGCAAAAGGTAATTTCCGTGCGGATAATCCGTAAATTCGGGATAAGCCTTGAAATAGCTCTCGAGGTCGGATATCGGCTCAATATCTCGTCTGCGTTTGTCATATGCTCCTGTTTTTTCGTCGAATATATTGAAATATTGCGACAGCCATGTACGCTGATTGTATGCTTTCAGTTTGGCCACACCATATGACGGGGTTGCGAGAAGGAAGCGCGAGTAGAACTCCAATGGATTAGAACCGTCTACGCGCGGCATCATCGAATGCGTATATTTATTCGATTCCTCATCATACACTGCCCCGTTGTCAATATAAACATTCAGCACCAGGTTTTTAACTGTATAGTTTTCAATCATGTATGACACCATTTGCTCTACATCAAGCATGTCGGCACCGTACATAATCATGTTGTAAAAATCGGCATTAAGATATTTTCCGAAGTCTTCGGTCGGAAAAGAAGAGGTAGATGAGCACCCGATTATATAAGAATCGTACTCCGTGTAGTGTTCATCCAAATATGATATTTTCGCGGTTCTCGGATTGTTAGTTATATCATAGCTGTACCAGTTCATTATTTTATCGCCGAACACACCGAAAGGGTCTGTTGCCAAGTTGAACACACATATCAAAATGAGCATCAGCGCGACAGTGATAAAAAACATTTCCAACCATTTCTTAGACTTCATTAACTTGCCCTCTTTGCGATAACGTGATATTCACTATGGTATTATAATATTCCCTTTCCGTTCCATTTAAGTACCGTTTTGTATCCGAGCTTCGCATACCACCGAGATACGCCTGTGTAATGTATATAGCTGTAATCAAAGCCTTCGTCACGGAATATTTCGGTTACATTTTTTATCATGTTTAAGCCTATACCGCGATTTCTGTATTCGGGAAGCGTACCTACACATCCCGGACCTCCTATTTTTATCTTTTTTCCGTTTAATGTGTATTCTCCCATATCATCTACTATACAAAAGCTTACAACTTCACCGTTTATAAACGCGCAGTATATTTTCTCGTCTTCCTTAAAGTAGTCAACCCAGTCATCCGCAACACGATAAACATCATGCTTCAGTTTGTCGTAATCCCCACTGAAATAACCGAATGAAACATTACCGTCGGGTTTTCTGTCATACAACATAGGGTTGAACTCATTAAGCGGAAGCATCATCTCCTCCGCAACAGCGGTATCGGGGATATTTTTAATATGCTCCTGTTCGAAAAATCCGGGATGCATCATGTTAAACAGATTGATATAATCCTGTTTTGTCATACTTTTATACCTTCTTTCATGTTATCAGTATTGCTTATAAATAAACTCGGACGAAATATATGAGCCGCGCATAATTCCGAATATCAATATCACAATAAGCGATGTCAGCAGGACAATAAACTGTACAGCGCCTTTTTTTTCGTTGATTACCGATATAACATTCTTACCGCATTTTTCTTCATAAAACTCGACTGCGAGAAGAAACAGCACAGAAACACCGATCACTATATAATCCGATACTGTTATACCCATATTCGTAAGCGTACCGTTCCACAGCTCATTCAAGCATACTTCAGACGGTGTGAATGTTTTAAGTATCAGCTGTCCCGCGACAATAAGTCTGGGGGATCTGGTAATATATCTGCCGATAAATACAATCACAGCGGTACGAAGCATTGAGAATGCTTTCCAGCCGTGTGAATCCGCATTTATTTTCAGTTTTTTCTTTATTGAGGAATAAATGCCTGCGAACAGAACCGATGACGTGATAATCGTTCCGTTATAAAAACCGTAAGCGATATACCTGAAGTTTGCTCCGTGCCATATACCGATAATCAAGTATATAATAAATGTAGCAACGGTTGTAGAAAGTATTTTTCCGAATTTACCGCCTATTTTATTTCTCGACCATTTTCCGAGCTTTCCGAAAGACTTTGAAAGTGAAAGAGGATAGAAAACATAGTCTCTCATCCATCCTCCGAGAGTAATATGCCAACGTCTCCAATATTCCGCCAATGACAGCGCAAAAATAGGCCTTTTGAAATTTTCCTCCATAGTAATGCCGAATAATTTTGCGGCTCCTATCGAGATATCAATTCCGCCCGAAAAATCGCAGTACAAATTGATGCAGTACATCAGCACAGAAAACGCGGCAACAGCACCGCCGTAGCTGTCATATGAACCGAAAAAGGCCGAGACAACCACTGCGGCACGGTCGGCAATCACCATTTTTTTGAAGTAACCCCACAGCATACGCTGAATTCCGTCTCTGATGTTATCTGTATCAAGTTCAGACGGAGAGGTGAGCTGGCATTCCAACTGATCATACCTTGAAATAGGACCTTGTACGATTTGCGGGAAGAATGACACAAAAAGCAAATATTTCAAAAAATTGTGCTGAGCCTTATATTTTCCCCTGTAGCAGTCTACCGTATACCCGATAGACTGAAATATATAAAAAGAAACACCAAGCGGTATAATAAGACTCGGTACACTCACTTCTGCCGTAATTCCGCACGCTTTAAGCAATGAAACCGCAACATTGACGGTAAAGTCAAGATATTTCAGTACATACAGCATTCCGAACAATACCGCACATACAGCGGCTACAATCGCTTTTTTCTTTTTTACGGTTTCCTCATGGCTTTTTTTATCGCTTTTCGGAATAAGCGATTTCTTCTCATTCAGCTTCTCGAGAAATATACCCGCGAAAAAAGTAACGGCAGCCGTAAATATCAGGTACAGTACGGTCTTGTATCCGCCGCCGTACATATAAAAAACAAAGCTTGCCGCAAGCAGGGCACACCATGCGTATTTTTTCGGTATAATATAGTATATTAAAACTGTGACGGCAAGGAATACGATAAATGAAACCGATATAAAGCTCATCAGTCGTTTTTAGATTCGATTAACTTAAGAATTGCGTCAACCGAATTGAAATTTTCGGGAAGCAGGTCATCGACATTGATCTCAACGTCGAACTCTGACATTATTTCGGTCACAATCGCAACTATGTCAAGTGATTCTATCAGTCCGTCGTCTATAAGAGCCGTCTCCGTCTCAAAATCCACATCAGGACAAATATCCGTCAATATTGCGATTAATTTCTCTCTTTTTTCGTTTTTCATCTTATTACCCTTTCCTATATATAAGCACCGAGGATTTCATTCCGTCGGCGGTATAACCGTTTTTTTCATATATTTTTTCAGCCGGAGCATACCCCTCACGAACCCAAACCTGTCCGTTTTTCGGTATCATTGCATTATATGCTTTGACAAGCTTTCCGCCGATTCCGTGACCTCTCGAGTTTTGTGATACGCACAGATGTCTCAGTTCATATGCTGAGCGTTTTTTCTCAAAATGCAGAAGTGCAGATGGTTCGCTGCCGTCGTCATAAAACAAAAATCTGTTTTCGCATACAGCGGCAGTTATCTCATCATCATCGGGGAGGCAGCCTGTTAGCTCATTAAAGCTCGAATACAACAGCTTCTTCACAATATCCTTGTCTTCTTCATTCGCGTATCGAATGTTTTCGGGAAGCTCATCAGAAACATCTCCGTTTTGCCTGAAACTCATGCGGCATCGACAGAACTCCCGCTCAAAACCGATGCTTTCGAGAACACTGTCCGCCGCTCTGAGTTCTGTATCTTTATCACGGTATGCTGTTTCCGCAACTACCGTTCCGTGTACAAATGAAATGTCGGGGATGTCGCCCTTTTTCATACAATAATATAGTGACGAGAAATCTCCTTTAAGTAAAAATATAAATAAACTCTCGCCCGACTCACATGCTGTAATTCTGTCAGCCGAAATATATTTTACTGCCGTTTCCTTCGGCATAAACCAGTTTGACACATAATCCCTGCCGAAATGCGACATAATCAGCTTATTAAGCTCATCAATGCAGTTTATTTTTTTCATTAAAATAGTTTTCCTTAAGTTTCGGACGGTCTATTTTTCCGTTTGCGTTCATCGGAAGCGAATCGGTTATTCTCCATTCATTCGGAAGCATATATCGCGGCAATTTTTCTTTCAGCTTTGAGGTTATCTCACCCGCATCAAGCGCAGTGCTGCAGCAGCACACAATTGCATCGTCATCCTCATCAAAGAAGCATACGGCATCACCTATTCCCGAAATACCCGAAAGCGCGGTTTCGATTTCACCAAGCTCTATACGGTACCCCATATGCTTTATCTGACCGTCTTTTCTCGAAAGGAACACAAGGTTGCCGTCCGGCATACGTTTAGCGATATCGCCTGTACGATACAGTCTGTCTGGATAATACGGGTTTAAAGGATTTTGTATGAAAGCTTTTTCCGTTTTAGCCTTATCTCCGAAATAGCCGAGAGCAAGTCCTGCTCCGCGCACGCATATCTCTCCCGCCTCACCGTCTTGAACTGGCTTCAGTTCGTCATCGAGCAAAATTACATCCATGTTTTCGCATGGCCTGCCTATCGGAATAGGCTCTCCGTCGCCAAAGTCCCTATCTATTATATAGTATGTGCAATCAACCGTAACCTCTGTCGGGCCGTATAAATTTATGAATCGGCATCCCGATGTGGCTTTTTTCCATATATTAACATGCTTTGCCTGAAGTGCCTCTCCGCCGAGTATAACCTGTCTGACGGTGTTGAGTTGTTTCTTCTCGAATACACCGGAGTCAGCAGCTAATCTGAACGCGGAGGTAGCCCAAATAAGGGTTGTGATTCCGTTGTTGTTTATATAATCCGCAAGCAAGGTCGGGAACATAAACAGTTTCTTCGGTATGACATATGTTGTACATCCGCTGCGCAGGGTTTGGTAAATATCCTTGACTGACAAATCAAAATAAAACGGTGCTTGGTTTCCGAGAACATCATTCTCCGTTACACCTGATATTTCCGCCATCCATTCGGTAAAGTCTATTAAGCTTCTGTGCGATATCAGTATACCCTTCGGCTTGCCTGTAGAACCTGAGGTAAATATTATATATGCGGGATCGATATCAAGCACAGAGCTTGATATCTTATTCCAATAAGAGGGATCACACGGCTTTGCCATTATATTCTCGAGCATTAATGTCTTATACTTCATCTCAAGCTTCGCGGCAATTTTCGCGTTTTTCGAAGTGTACAGCACAGCGGACGGATTTATCTGCTCAAGAATATCATTCATTCTGTCTTCCGGCATTCTTGCGTCAATAGGCACGTAACACGAACCCGCAAACAAGGCGGCAAAACAACCCACAAGAGAAACAGCGGTTCTGTCAACCATCACGGCAATACGATTCCTTATGCTTCCCGATTCTCGGTATATCATCTCCCCCGCATTCATTGATGCCGTAAGCAGTTCACGAAAAGTAAAACTGTTTTCTTCATCGACAAAAGCAAGCTTATTCGGCAGCTTTTCCGCAGTCATAACAAGATAATTCGCCGCATTGTTCAGCTGATACATACTGTCCTCCGTATGATTTAATCTTCAAGTAATTATATCATACACATTCCCGAATGTCAATGTGAGCATTATTACGCTGTATATTGTGAATATTAATTTATTATTTGAAACTATTGATTTTCCATAACGAATATGCTATTATTTAAATCTGTATGGATTATTTAAAAAATCTGGAGGACATGTCTTGCTTTTCGGAAAATACCTGAATAAATATTATGTTAAATATTCTCCCATACTCCTGCTCGGTGTTTTGGCACTGGTTATGGTTGATTATTTCCAACTTATAGTTCCCGAGTTGTATAAAACCGTAGTAAACGGATTAAACGACGGTTCGGTAACCTTATCTGACGGTACCGTGTGTGTATTCGATATGGATTTTCTGCTCGATGAAGTATGCAGACCGATGATACTTGTTATTTTTATAATGGTATTCGGACGTTTTCTGTGGAGAATATGCTTTTTCGGTACTGCAATCAAAGTCGAGACCGACCTCAGAAGCCGCATGTTCGACCGCTGCAAGGATCTCTCTGTTTCTTTCTACCAGTACAACAAGGTAGGAGACCTCATGGCAAAATTCATAAACGACCTGCAGACAGTGCAAGATTGCTTCGGCTCAGGCATACTCATGTTTTTCGACGCACTTCTGCTCGGAGTTCTTTCAATGTGGAAAATGTGGAACATGAATCATATGCTGACGTTCTTAACGCTTATTCCCATGATACTTCTTTTGTCTGTGGGAACAATCGTCGGCAAAAACATGAGACGCAAATGGGAAATACGACAGGAAGCTTTTTCGACTTTGTCCGACTTCTCACAGGAAAGCTTTTCGGGAATCTCGGTTATAAAGGCATTCGTTCGGGAAACCGCAGAGCTTATGGCTTTCCGAAAATTAAATGTAGAAAATGAAAACGCAAACGTTGAATATACTAAAGCATCTACCTTTTTGAATATATTCGTGACACTGTTCGTCGAATCCGTTATATGTGTCATACTCGGTTACGGCGGATATCTTGTGCACAGCAAGATTTTCAACGCAGGTGAGCTTATTGAATTTATAGGTTATTTCACGGCAATCGTATGGCCTATAATGGCTGTTTCTCAGCTTATTGAAATGGCATCCCGCGGCAAAGCCTCACTCGGAAGAATAAGCGCACTGCTCGATGAAACCGCCGATGTATGTGATGCGGCGGATGCCGAAAGTATAGATAACATTCACGGCGACATAGAATACCGTCATTTAACCTTCCGTTACCCGGATGCCGATTTTGATGCGCTGAGCGATATATGTCTTAAAATAAGTGCGGGCGAAAACATCGGTATTATCGGAGCTACAGGTTCAGGCAAAACCACCCTTGTCGATCTTCTCCTCCGAACATACAATGTCTCCGATGGCACGTTATTCATTGACGGACACGATGTCAATAAGCTGAAAATCAAAGATGTCAGAGCGGGAATTGCGTATGTTCCGCAAGACAATTTTCTGTTCTCCGACACAATCGAAAATAATATTTCCTTCTCCGACTCTTCGATTAATCACGACATGATAGAGGAAGCGGCTGTTCTTTCAGATATTCACGACAATATTACGGAATTCGGCGAAGGATACAACACAATACTCGGTGAGCGCGGAGTCACGGTATCAGGCGGACAAAAGCAGCGTATTTCAATAGCGAGAGCTATCGTAAAGAACTCACCCATACTTATTCTTGACGACTCCGTCTCCGCAGTTGACACCAACACAGAAAAAACTATTCTCGAAAACTTAAGACGAACACGCAAAGGAAAAACGACACTTCTGATTGCACACAGAGTCACTGCCGTTGAACAAATGGATAAGGTTGTTTTCATAAACGACGGTAAAATCACGGCGGTAGGAACACACGATGAGCTTTACAACACAAACAAAGCATATCACACAATGGTAGAGCTTCAGCGTCTTGATGAAGAAAAGGAGGACAAATAATAATGAAAGAATTCTATCCTCTTCTCATAGTCGGAGCTTTAATCGGAATCATTTCCATTGCATTTGTAATCGCGTTTCTTTTGATTAAAGACAAAAAGAACGCTATAGGTTTCGAGCGCAGCATGAAGGATTCGGATATTCTGAAAAATCTTCTGAAATATGCCAAGCCTTACATCGGAAGCTTCATTATCGTTCTTCTCGTTATGATATTCTCGATTGCTTATGATATAATTTCTCCGCTTCTTATCGGTCAAATCGAAGAAATTATAAAGAATGATTTCGAGATGTCTGTACTTTTCGCATATGTAGCCGTATATGCCGGAATTCTTATCGTGTCTCTTATCTGCACATATATTCAGGCTATAGTTTTACAGAAAACAGGGCAGAAAATAGTTTCCGCTATACGTCTTGATCTGTTTGCACATATCGAATCACTTTCTCACTCTCAGCAAAACTCAATTCCCGTCGGCAAGCTTGTAACGAGAGTTACAAACGACACCGATGCAATATCCATGATGTTTACGAACATTCTGGTAAACCTCGTAAAAAACATGTTTGTAATCATCGGAGTATTAACCGCAATGCTGTGCCTGAATTATGAGCTTACTCTCATGATACTGTGCTTCGTTCCGTTTATTATTCTCTTCACTATCATATTCCGTAAGTTTTCGCGCAAGGCATACCGCGAAGTAAAGGATGCATCTACGGATATAAACACATTTCTTTCAGAACATCTCTCGGGTATGAAGGTAATTCAGGTATTCAACCGCGAGGAATATAAGAAAGAGCAATTTGAAATAAAAAACAACAAGCTCGGTAAAGCTAAGCAAAAACAGATATTTGTCTTCGGTATATTCAGACCTCTTGTGTACATGCTGTATATATCATCCGTAATGTGCCTGCTCTATCTCTGCGGACGAGGATATATAAAGAATTCGACGTTCCTCGGTCAAACCATTACAAGCGGAACACTTGTAACCTTCTACATGTACATTTCCAAGTTTTTTAACCCTATTCAGAGTTTAGCGGAACAATTCAACTGGCTTCAATCAGCTTTAGCATCAGCTGAGAAAATATTTACGCTGTTCGCTGTTAAGCCTGAGGTTGTCGATGATGCGGATGCTGTAGATATCGACCACATTAACGGTGACATTGAATTTAGGCATGTTTGGTTCGCGTATAATCCGGGTGAATGGGTGTTAAAGGATGTCTCATTCAAGGTTAATGCCAAGCAAACCGTAGCGTTTGTCGGATCAACCGGTTCGGGCAAAACAACAATACTCTCTCTTATTTGTCGAAACTACGATATTCAAAGGGGAGAAATACTTATTGACGGCATCAATATACGAAAATTCAAAATCAGCTCCCTTCGCAGCCACTTCGGTCAAATGCTTCAGGATGTATTCCTCTTCTCAGGTACTATCAGAAGCAATATACTGCTGAGGCGTGAGGATGTAAGTGATGACGAAATAATGGAAGCCTGCCGCAAGGTAAACGCAGACAAGTTCATATCAAAATTATCAGACGGTCTCGACGAAGAGGTTCGTGAACGCGGAAACAATTTTTCCGCAGGTCAGCGTCAGCTTCTGTCGTTTGCAAGAACAATAGTACAGCGACCCGAAGTTATGATTCTCGACGAAGCTACGGCGAATATCGATACCGAAACCGAGCTTTTAATTCAGGATTCACTCTCAAAAATGATGAATATCGGAACAATGCTTATTGTAGCACACAGGCTCTCGACAATACAGCATGCCGACAAAATTATCGTTATGTCTCACGGTGAGATTCTCGAGGAAGGAAATCATGACGAGCTTCTCGGTAAAAGAGGCCGTTATTACGAGCTGTATATGCTGCAGTACCACAAGGAAAAACTTCAAAAAGCATAAATATATATCCCGAATCACATACTTTTATGTGTATTCGGGATTTTTTATGCAGTCTGTTCAAGACTATTTATTAGTTTTTAATATTTTTATTCATTTTCACTTGACAATAGTATCTGTTTTTGATAAAATCATGATACGAATATTATTAATTATAAGGAGAAATTAATATGAAAAAGATTCTATGCGCTATTTTAGCGGGTCTTTGCATTGTTTCAGCATCTGCTTTAACTGCATTTGCCGACGATCAGGAATTCACTACTTACACCGAAGCACCCGATACCCCCGGTGAAGAGCTTCTGTTTGCTACCGGAGATATGGACGATTTGACAGGATACGACGCCAAGGGCGGTATAGGCGTTGACCTTCACAACCTCGCATCAGGCAGTGTAAGCTTTAGAAGACTTATTTATCGCAACGATAAAAAGCCTCCTAAGGCTTATTTTTTACCAATGAAATGTACGCTTTAGAAGACTTGTTTATCACGACGGTGAAAAGTCTCCTAAAGCTTATTTTTTTCCAACGAAAGGAGGCGTAACCCGTGAAACAGAACGGGAAAATTACAGCCCTTTACGAGCGCCTCAGTCGTGACGATGACCTGCAAGGCGAGAGTAACTCCATTTCCAATCAAAAAATTCTTCTGAATGATTTTGCATCCAGGCAGGGCTTCACAAACACAGTCCATTTCACGGATGACGGCATCAGCGGAACCTGCTTCGACAGGCCGGGATTCCTGGCAATGATGAAGGAAGTGGAAGCCGGCAACGTGGAAGTCCTGTGCCTGAAGGA
>CAZWLL010000020.1:0-39065 GCA_964634795.1 uncultured Ruminococcus sp.
CATTGCCGCCCGAAACACAGGCACCCGAAACCGAGCCGGAGACATTGCCGCCCGAGACACAGGCACCTGAAACCGAGACGGAAACACAGCCGCCTGAGACAGAAACCGAAACGGAAACAGAGACTGAAATCGAAATAGAAATCGAGACAGATCCCGAAACGGAGACAGAAACGGAGACTGAGACTGAAACCGAAACCGAGACTGAAACCAAATGGGTTAAGCCGTAAGGGGAAAGGATGGATTGATAATGAAAAAAACAATACCTCAGGTGTTTAAAGACGGAATTATCACAAACAATCCGACGTTTGTACAGCTTCTCGGAATGTGTCCGACTCTTGCGACAACCACATCTGTTGTGAATGCGCTCGGAATGGGAGTATCGGTTGTAGTTGTATTGGCGTTCTCGAATTTGTTTATATCACTTCTTCGCAAGATAATTCCCAAAGAGGTAAGAATTGCCTCATATATTGTAATTATTTCAGGCTTTGTGACTGCGGTTGAGCTTATCATAAAAGCATATTTCCCCGCGATAGACGCATCTCTCGGACTGTTCATACCGCTTATCGTCGTAAACTGCATAATTCTTGCACGTGCCGAGGCTTTTGCTTCAAAAAACGGCCCGCTTGAGTCTTTTTGCGACGGTATAGCCACAGGTATAGGATTTACACTTGCATTATTGTGCATAGCGTTTGTACGTGAGCTTCTCGGTACGGGAATGCTGTTCTCGGCAAGTGACGGTACAGGCGGCGTTAAGATATTCGGTGACTGGTTCTCTCCGGCAACTATATTCCTCATGCCTACAGGAGCCTTTCTCACTCTCGGTACACTTGTCGCGCTTGTACAGAAAATCAGATACAGCCTTGAGGAAAGAAAACGCAAAAAATCCTTGGAGACGGATGCTATCGAAAACGGATATCATCAAACTATTATGAAGGATCCCGAAACCGGCAAGCTTGTTCGTAAAATTATCGAGACAAATGAGGAGGAGGTAACAAAATGAATTTACTGATGATAATGTTCACAGCGATACTGACCGAGAATTTTATCTTCTCCAGATTTTACGGATGCTGTCCTTTTTTGGGAGTATCCGATAAACCTTCGACAGCACTCGGAATGGGCATGGCGGTAACATTCGTTATGACTCTTTCGTCTGCCGCTACATGGGCGGTGTACAGATTCCTTCTCGAGCCGTTCGGACTGCAGTACCTTAAAACCATTGCGTTTATTCTCGTTATTGCGGCACTCGTACAGTTTATAGAAATGTTTCTTAAGAAGAATATTCCTTCATTGTATTCGGCGCTCGGTATATACCTTCCGCTGATTACGACAAACTGTGCGGTCCTCGGCTCTGCGCTTGTTAATATCGAAAAGGGTTACAACTTCATCGAAAGCGTAGTTTTCGGATTTTCCGCGGCAATCGGTTTTACAATGGCTATCGTGATTTTCGCAGGCGTAAGAGAACGACTGAATTTCGCGGATCCTCCGAAAGCATTCAGAGGATTCCCGTTATTGTTGATATCGGCAGGACTTGTGGCAATGGCGTTCTCCGGATTTTCCGGAATGAAATTCTGATGGGAGGAAGAGAATAATGAAAATTATACTCCCTGTGCTTATATTCTTAGGACTCGGACTTCTTATGGGAGCACTGTTGGCGCTTGCGTCAAAACTGTTCGCAATCAAGAAGGACGAGAAAGCGGAAGCAATAAAGGAATGCCTGCCGGGGGCAAACTGCGGCGGATGCGGATACTCGGGATGTGACGCATATGCTGCGGCAGTTTCGGCGGGAGAGGCTCCCGTAAATAAGTGTTCGGTCGGCGGCGCAGAGACTGCCGGCAAAATCGCTCAGATTATGGGAGTTGAAGCCGGACAGCCGATTCGTATGAGAGCTCAGGTTATGTGCTCGGGTACGGGCGAATACGCAAGAAAAAAGTACATTTACGAGGGCATTGACGACTGCGTTGCGGCATCAAAAATAGGCGGCGGCGATAAAATGTGCAAAAACGGATGCATAGGCCTCGGCACATGCGTACGTGTATGTCCTTTTGACGCGATAGTTGTAGAGAACGGAGTAGCTGCGGTTGATTACTCAAAGTGCAAGGGATGCGGCATATGTGTTTCGGCATGTCCTAAGGGTATCATAAAACTGATTCCGTTTGACGCAAAACACTGGGTAGGCTGTATGTCTGTAGATGACGGCAAGAATACCCGCAAGGTATGCGATGTAGGATGTATATCCTGTAAGCTGTGTCAGAAAAACTGCCCCGCGGGAGCTATCAATGTCGACAACTTCGTGGCGTCAATCGATTACGACAAATGTACGGGATGCGATATATGCACCGATAAATGTCCGCGTAATATTATATGGTCGGGCGAGGTACAAGGACAGCTTGGCCTTGTAATAAAACGCGTAGGCAAGAATTGAGACGCAGGTTTTGTACATAACCGACAAAATACAGACCGAATAATTGTCAAGGTGACGAAAAATTAAATTCGATAAAAAAATAAACATAATCCCTTGAAAAAATCGAATAAATATTATATTATTATGTGAGGATGAAAACTACATATTTCATCACGTTTGAGAATGATATAAATTTTATCTGGAGGATAAATAAATGACAAACGCATCAGATATCGTAAGAGTCGGCATTATCGGCTGCGGCGGTATTGCTAACGGTAAGCATATGCCTTCTCTTAAGAAGGTTCCCGGCGTACAGATGGTTGCATTCTGTGACCTTATCGAAGAAAGAGCTCAGAAGGCTAAGAAGGACTACGGCACTCCCGATGCAGCTGTTTATACAGACTATAAGAAGCTTCTCGAGGACAAGACCATTGATGTAGTTCATGTTCTTACTCCTAACCGTGCTCACTCCTTTATCACAGTTGACGCTCTCGAAGCAGGCAAGCATGTTATGTGCGAAAAGCCGATGGCTATCAACTCCGAAGAAGCTAAGAAAATGCTTGATGCAGCTGAAAAGTCAGGCAAGCTCCTTACAATAGGATACCAGACAAGACAGACCGCACAGGCTCAGTATCTTAAGGCTGAATCCGAAATGGGTACATTCGGTGATATCTATTTCGCAAGAGCATGCGCAGTAAGAAGACGTGCTGTTCCTACATGGGGTGTATTCCTCAATGAGTATGAACAGGGCGGCGGTCCCCTTATCGATATCGGTACACACGCGCTTGACGTAACACTTTGGATTATGAACAACTATAAGCCGAAGTACTGCGTAGGTACAACATATCACGCTCATAACAATGATGTAGAACAGGGCAACGACTGGGGCAACTGGGATCCCGCTAAATTCACAGTTGAAAGCTCCGCATTCGGATTTGTTGTAATGGAAAACGGCGCAACAATTTCTCTCGACGCATCATGGGCACTCAATACTCTCGAAACACGTGAAGCATGCTGCATGGTTTGCGGTACAAAGGCAGGCGGCGACATGTTTAACGGCGGTGTTCATATCAACGGTATCCGTCAGAACAGACAGTACACATTCACACCCAGCTTCAGCGCAGGCGGAGCTGCTTTCTACGAAGGCGTTTCCGATAATGACCCGTCAGGCAAGGAAGCTTATCAGTGGATTATGGCTGTTCGCGGCGAAAAAGAAAAGCCCACAGTTCTTCCCGAGCAGGCATTCACAGTTACAAGAATTCTCGAAGGTATTTACACATCCGCTAAGACCGGCGATATCTTCAAGTTCTGATTTAAGCAATTAAATAACCGAAAATTAAAGGCAAAAGCTATTCCGATGAAGAAGGCTTTTGCCTTTTTATGTTTTCGGTTTGTGAAAACTACAAAAATAACATATTGAAATTTAGTTTGATTAGTGAATAGAAAAAGAATAGATAAAATGGTATAATTAACAATAATAAAAATAAGAAAGAGTAGGCAATCATGACTAAAAAAACATTATCATTAATTCTCGCAGCATTGACACTCCTTCAAATGATGTCATGCTCCGAAAAAGCGCAGGACAACACGGAAAAATCAACAGAGACAGTGAATGACATGGTAGTTTCGGCGGAAGCCGATGCGGATACGGCGGAAGAAACCGAAGAAACGGAAACAATTGACATACCGTATACTGATTACAACGGATATACCTTCAACGCATTAACGGGTGATAATGTAACATACAACTGGCGTGAACTGACAGTAGAGGAGCTTACGGGAGAGCCGATAAACGATGCTTTCTATAACCGTAATCTCTGGGTAGAGGATAAGCTTAACATAAAAATAACGTCGGTTGTAAATGCGTCCGGCGGAAACAGAAGCGCGTTTAAAAACTCGGTAACCTCGGCGGACGGTGCGTATGACTGCGCGTTTATGACCTTCAGTGACGCGTCGGGTACGGCAACCGGCGGATATTGCCTTGATATAAATACCATTCCCAACGTGGATCTCGATAAATCATGGTGGGACAGCGACGCAAGAAATCAGCTGAAAATTTACGGTAAAAACTACCTTATGGCGTCGGATATCACCATAGGCGACAAGGACGTTATGTGGGTACTGTATTTTGATAAGCAGTATATTGAAGACCTTCAGCTTGACAATCCTTATGAATTGGTTGCTGAGGATAAATGGACGTTTGATGTATTTTACGACATGATAAAACAAGGACTTTTCGATTTGGACGGCAACGGTACATATAATATGAAGGACAGATACGGACTGCTTACGCATAGCGAAAACTACGCGGGAATGTGGATGAGCGCGGGGGAATCGCTTATAACGCTTGATGAAAACGATGTCCCGCAAATAACATGGGGCAGTGAGAGATTCAGCAATGTTTGGGATAAGATAACGCAGATAATGGGCGACAGTGCCGTTTACGGAGACAATATAGATTTTATCTCTACGGGACTTCGAGACGGACAAGCGCTTTTCGCAACCGAGGTTGTGGCGTTCATCAGATCATATCGTGCCAACGACCGTGAATTCGGAATACTTCCTATGCCGAAATATGACGAAAATCAGGAGAGATATTACACATATGTAGCCGTTAACTCGGATCTTATGGTGGTTAACCCGTCTGTTGAGGATTTGGGATGCACGGGCGAAATACTCGAGCTTCTCGCGGCAAAGGGTAAAGAAATGATTATGCCCGATTATTATGATGTATCTCTTAAGAGCAAGGGCGCAAGAGATGAGGAAAGCTCGGCGTCTTTGGATATAATATTTACCAACCGCATGTATGACATCGGTGTGGTATACGGATGGGGAGGCGCCGCAAATGCGCTCAAGTCTCCGAATGTACAGCTTGCTTCAACATATGAGAAGTATGAAAAGCTGACAAGAAAGACAATGGAAAAAGCACTCGAAAATATGCTGGAAAATTAATAGGTACGCATTTACATAATATCACTTGTAATTATTCCGAGAATATGGTATAATTTTTTCACCAAAAAAGAATTTTACCTAAGGCGGCACAGACAATTCGGTGTTGCCGCCTTCAAGAAAGGAAATTAAAATGAAACTTTGTGTTCTTGCTAATCTGTACGCAAAGAAGTCTCTTGACGAGGCTTTGGCAATTCTCAAGAGTCACGGTGTTGAAGCTGCCGAGATCGGATGCGGCGGTTATCCCGGAAAGGATCACGCTGATCCCGACATTCTTCTTAACGATGATAAGGCTTTTGAAGAATGGATGAATACCTTCAAAAAGTACGATATCGAAATCGCTGCTCTCTCAGCTCACGGCAACCCCGTACACCCCGATAAGGCTACTGCCGAAATGTACGACAGAGACCTTAAGAATGCGATTCTTCTTGCCGAAAAAGCAGGTGTTGATACCGTCGTAACATTCTCAGGCTGCCCCGGTGACCATCCCGGTGCAAAATATCCGAACTGGGTAACATGCCCGTGGCCGGATGACTTCCTCGCAATTCTCGATTATCAGTGGAATGAAGTCCTGATTCCGTATTGGAAGGAAACCGTTAAGTTCGCAGAGGAGCATCATGTACACAAGATTGCTCTCGAGCTCCATCCCGGATTCTGCTGCTACAATACGGAAACTCTTCTCAAGCTGAGAAAGGCTGTAGGCAACACAATCGGCGCAAACTTCGACCCGTCCCACCTTGTATGGCAGGGAATGGAACCGTCAGCCGCTATCCGTATGCTCGGAGATGCCATATACCATGTTCACGCTAAGGATACCAAGATTGATGCAATCAACACAGCAAGAATCGGTGTTCTCGATACAAAGCATTACAGCGATGAAATCAATCGTGCATGGGTATTCAGAGCTCTCGGTTACGGTCATGACGTAGCATGGTGGAAGGATCTTATCAGCAACCTCAGACTTGTCGGATATGACGGACCTATTTCAATAGAGCATGAAGACAGTCTTATGTCAGTTGACGAAGGTCTTACAAAGGCTGTAAGTGTACTTAAGGAAGCTATTATGAGCGATCCTAAGCCGACAACAATGTCATGGGCTTGATTAACCTATAATATTAACTAAAGCTGAATAAAAAGGTACAGCCTCACATGAAATCAAAACATGTGAGGCTGTCTTTTATGGGAAATATATTAATAAATAACTGTCTGCAAAATCAGCACTCACTGATGCTGCACACGAGCTGTCCGTTTACCGTTTCTATAAGCGCAAACGATTTTTGAGGTCCTACACCGCACGAACCCGGATTTATCATTCTAACGGAACCCTTCAGTGAGCCGTCAAGCTGAATGTCTTCCGCACGATGTGAATGACCGAAGAACAGACAATCGACACCGCGATCTATAGCATGGTCGGCGGCTTCCTGATAGGTATATTTAATATCGTATTTGTGACCGTGCATCAGCAGAAATTTCCATGCTCCGACGGTTACTAATTTTTCGTATGCGGTATCTGTCAGCTCGGACGCGACATCGCTCGGAGCATCACAGTTTCCGAGAACACAGTCAAAGTGCAATGAAGGAAATTCGTGAGTTAATTCTATTATATCACGTATTCCGTCACCGAGGAAAAATACACCGTTTAATCCGCCTGCGTTAAGATTCAATTTGATAATTCTTCTCATAGGAGCTATGTTTCCGTGAGAGTCGGAGAAGACGAGATATTTCATAAATGCTTCCTTTCAGTGAGAATTCAACATAAAGCGTACAAGCTTATTTTATTTAATACCAAGAGTTTTCGTCGTAGTTATTGTAATCTTCGGAGTTGTCATAGCTGTCGTAATATTCGGAATCGTTATAACTGTCGTTACTGTCGTAATAATAATCGTCGTAGTACTCTTCGGTCTCGTTTTCGGATTCGGTATTAGAATCATTCGATAGGGATGAGCCGGCATACGGATTTGTGATTATTTGCTGTTCCGTTTCGGTTTCCTCGACAGACGAGTCAGATACCGACTCATCGGTATCGGTCAGCTTTTTTACGAGGTCGCTCGGCAAAGTATATTCCGTGAAGCTGATGCTGCCGATTTCGGCGTCCTTACAAGCATTGTAAACAGCGGTAATGTTGTCGGATTGACCGATTAATGCCGTGACAGTATATAAATCGAAAATACCGAGCATGGAATTAAGAGTGTGAGTTACATTATCGTAAATCGTATCGTAATTTCCGGAATATCCTTCAAAATAAATACACGTAAAGGCTCCCATGCTTGAAAAAAGCTGTAGCTGACGGATGCCTTTTGCGTCAAGTAAGTAATCTGGCGAAAATGCGATTCCTATTTTGTTTTCTTCGAATTCAATCTCCGAAATATAGCTCCTGATCCATTTTGTATAGCTGTCATCGGACGCGGAAGGAAGCTTGATTATTACTCTGTTCACACCGAGGTTCGTCAGCTCCGATATAACGGTGCTGTCAATAAAGGCGGCATTCGAGGGGGAGGTTATATTACTGTTACTCGACGGAGTAATAAGCGCACATACATCAAGATTGACTTGATTGGATTTGTTTATGCATGAAACAAGTGTATCGTACACTGCATTTTCTTCGGATATTTCTTGTCGTGCGATTTTTGCGAGTGACGGAGAGGAGTAGATGAGACTGCCGTCATCGGAACACAATGGAATTATAATTGTATTGTAGTAGCTCGCGAGAATATCAATTGCATTCAGCATGTCACCGTCATCGGTATAAGCTGTAATATCTATACCGCAGGCTTTGATAGAAAAGTCGGAGACGGAGGTATTGTCGTACAATTCCGATGTATTATTACTGAGCTGTATGTCTGTGCTTTCATCCGACGACTTCATTGACTCATCTGTCGCGGCTACCTTGTTTTTCAGGTAATTCCCGAGCATTGCCGACAATATGACAATAACAAGCGCGGCGCATATTACAAAAAATATACGGAACAATACCTTTGACATTTTTCCGCCATCGGAACGTCTGCTGTAGTATTTCATTAAATCACCATGGTTTAAGGATACGCTGAATAAATCAACCTTCAATCAGTGTTTTCCTGAATATAGTTTTTATTTCAAACTCAATACGGAATAATTTTCCATTTCACTTGTGTATGTTACGGAAAGCTCCTTTTGCTTTTCGGCAAGGATAAGATTGTATCTGCCGCGGATATAATCATCGGCAAGCTCATCGAAATTATCGGCTATATACTCTGCATCCTTAGGATAACGCTTGATAATACTGAATCCCGCACTCGTTTTTACTATGTCGCTGATTTCGCCTATTTCAAGAGCAAATGCGGCTTCCTC
This sequence comes from uncultured Ruminococcus sp., assembly GCA_964634795.1. Classification (GTDB taxonomy): domain Bacteria; phylum Bacillota; class Clostridia; order Oscillospirales; family CAG-272; genus UMGS1696. The sequence goes on from CAZWLL010000020.1 coordinate 8,678, forward strand.
GAATTCTTCATAATAACTTCCGCGTGAGATATAGTAGCCGTTATCGGTATTAAATAGGTACAGATCGTTGCCGTACTCCTGTATCATTTCATCAAAATCGGCACCGTTATTCAGTTTATCGAGTATTTCTTCGGCAAGCGCGAGATTTTCTTCATCCGTGTTGCCGTTATCGCTTGATAAAAGTATCTGTTTTACATGAATGAACTCCGCACTGGCAAGAATTGTTTCAAGCTCTTCGTCGGATGACGGAATTACACCGTCGGTCATCATTTTTTGAATTAATTCTTCGGAAAGTATATCGTTTTGCTCTATAAAACGATATACCGCATCGTTCATATTATATTTTGCGATATCGTTTACATATGTCTCGTAGTCATCGTCATATCCTTCGTAAATCGCATCCATCTGAATGTCAAGAGTATCCTGTACATAGCTGTCCGACGGCAAGATTCCGTACTGTTCACATACATATTGCGTTGTATATAAGTGAACTATCGTTTCTTCTATAGCTTCATTCAATTCTTCAAGCAGTTCGGCACCGCTTTCGCCCAGCCAAATTTCACTGCCGCTGCCGTTTTCGTAATCGGCCTTGGTGTTGAGTGCGACATATCTGTATAATTCGAGCGGAACCTCGTAGCTTCCGACTGTCATTACAACGGTTTTGTCTTCCTGTGAGCTTTCAAGCAGTTTCTCGCTGTTGCCGCATGACGGAAGAGTCAGAAGTACGGCGGAAAGAGATAAACAAGCTAATATTTTTATTGAATTATTTTTCATAACAAACACCGATTAATATAAATATACTATTATACTATAGCAAATTCATATTAACTAAACATGAACGATGATAAAGTATAAGGTTAATTTGTCATCATCACAAATAAGGGGTATAACATGCGCAAAAAACATTGCAAAAAGTACCGTTATATGATATAATTCCTATAATAATAAAGATATGATCGGAGTCAACGCTAATAATTATGGAAGAATTCACAAACAGAGTAGACTTGCAGAAGATTATCAGCGAATACGAGCTGAAAGTAATACATACTCCCGAGGATCCGTCGAAAATCATGATAACATCATCGGACGTAAATCGCCCCGGACTTGTTCTCGCAGGATTTTTCGAGCATTTCGATCCAAAAAGAATACAGATAATAGGAAACGCCGAATCAATGTATTTAAAGCAGATGTCGGAAGATTTGCGCCGTGAAAGATTAACGGATTATTTCAAACGGCATCCCGTAGCGGTTGTGGTAACTCACGGCAATCAGGCTGATCCTATACTTGTCGAGGTGGCTGAGTATTTTGAAATACCGGTATGCGCAACCGATGAAAACACGAGTGATTTTATGGCGGCGCTTATTTCGTTCCTTCATGTACAGCTTGCACCGCAAATTACACGTCACGGAGTACTTGTAGAGGTCTACGGCGAAGGAATATTTATAACAGGCGACAGCGGAGTAGGAAAGAGCGAAACCGCGATAGAGCTTATCAAGAGAGGTCACAGGTTTATTGCCGACGATGCTGTTGAACTGAGAAAGGTATCGGCAAAATCAATTGTAGGTACCGCTCCCGAAATACTCAAGTATTATATCGAACTGCGCGGTATAGGAATCGTCGATGTAAGACGGCTGTTCGGTATGGGTTCTGTTAAGGCAACCGAAAAAATCGATATGGTAATTAATCTCGAGCCTTGGGTGCAGGGAAAAATGTACGACAGACTGGGACTTGAGACGGATTTTACCGATATAATGGGCATAAAGATACCGATGACGACAATACCGGTAAAACCCGGACGCAACCTTGCCGTCGTTCTGGAAATAGCCGCCATGAACAACCGTCAGAAAAAGATGGGATACAATACAGCGGAAGAATTCAACAGAAAGCTCATGCAGAATATGGGCATAGAAGAATAACACAATACATCATATAATGCGAAAATCTTCGTCATGAGAGACGGGGATTTTTGTTTTTGTGATATATTGCAATGAGCATTCCTATGCGTGAGAAAAAACTGTGTAAAGAATAGATTTTATGTTAACCTATTTGTGCGGGATTGAATTTGCCTTTTGCCTGTGTTATAATTTTATCATACGGAAAGTTCTCACAGAGTAGATTTTCGGGCGTAAAGTGCCGACAAAACGGGGAGTTGTTTGTCGGACGAAAGCTTAGTGAATTGCCGATTTTCGTTAAAACATCACTCGGTAATTTATGATACAAACGTGACTGCTACAGACTTGAATGTCTGCAGCTGCATTTGTAAGCCGCTGCGGTCCGAAATTCGCATCCCGCTGTACATAAAAAAGAGCCTATCCCTCTCGAAAATGTTCAGGCGTGTGATTATTGTTCACATTCCGTATTACGCATACGCAAGCACGACATTTTGGGGAGGTTTTTTATGAACAATAATGTCAAAAAAAGAAGCGGCAGTCGGTCGATAAGAGTTATTACGACATCTGCGATTTTGATTGCACTTGAGATAGTGCTGAATCGTTTTTGCTCTATTAACACACTCGGCTGGAAAATCGGCTTCAGCTTTGTTCCGATTGTGGCTGCAGCTGTAATATACGGTCCTTATATCGGTGCGGCAGTCGGCGGTTTAGGGGATCTTATCGGTGCGATTTTGTTTCCTATAGGTCCGTATTTCCCCGGTTTTACCGTTTGTGCGGCACTAATGGGATTTGTTTACGGTTTGTTCCTTTGCACAAACAGCATGTACGGACCTGATTCCTTGCTGAAATTCAGGAATGTAAGTCTGATTCGCAATATTATCCCCGCGGTGCTGATAAACGGAATTGTGATAGGACTTTTTATCAATACAATTTGGGTGAGCATTTTATACGGCTCGAAAACATACTGGGGATGGTTTATGTACCGTCTTCCCGAGTATGCATTAATGGTTCCCGTTAAGATAATAATTATTCCGATAATAGTAAAGCTTTGCGGAAAAATAAAGAAAACGATCGGTTGATGCTATGACATACGAAGAAGCTATTGAATATATTCATTCCGTACAATGGCGCGGAAGTCGTCCCGGACTTGAAAGAATAACCGAGCTTATGGGAAAGCTCGGAAATCCAGAGGACAGTTTGCGCTTCATACATGTTGCCGGAACAAACGGCAAAGGCTCGACATGCGAGATGCTGTCATCCATACTTTTGGCTGCAGGGTATAAAGTAGGTCTTTTTACGTCACCGTACATTGAAAATTTCAATGAAAGAATAATGTACTGCGGCGAAAATATACGTGATGACGAGTTGGCAGAGGAGACAGAGCTTGTCCGTCGGTATGCGGATACCATGACGGATGCGCCGACGGAGTTCGAGCTTATCACAGCTATTGCGCTTTCGTACTACAAAAGAAAAGGCTGCGATTTCGTTGTATTCGAGTGCGGACTCGGTGGACGACTGGATTCCACAAACGTTATAAAGACTCCCGTGTTATCGGTAATTACGGGAATAGATCTTGATCACACCGCGATTCTCGGCAACACCACGGCTGAAATAGCGGCGGAAAAAGCAGGCATAATCAAGGAAGGCATACCCGTGCTTTTCGGAGAGGGCGATGACGCCGCGGCTGAGGTAATTAAAGCAAAAGCGCTGGAAAAGCATTCGGCTTATTACCGTACCGATTTTTCGGCGATAACAGATGTAAAAACTAACCTCGACATGACAAGCTTTATGTTTAACGGACGCTGTGTTCGGCTGTCCTTGCACGGATTGTATCAGACAAGAAACGCCGCTACCGTTATAACGGCAGTGAACATATTGCGTGACGTCGGTATTAAAATTTCCGATGATGCATTGGCTAAGGGACTGCTTAACGCGCATTGGAAAGCAAGATTTGAAACGCTCTCGAGAGACCCTCTCGTTATATATGATGGGGCACATAATCCTAACGGAATCACATCGGCTGTTGAAAATATTGAGTGTTATCTTTCACCGCTGACGAATGACGGAAAGATTGTGCTTCTCATGGGTGTGATGGCAGATAAGAATCACAGAGAGATGATAAAAATGCTGTCTCCGCTGACGTCAGCCGCATATACGGTTACGCCCGACAATGCCCGCTCACTTGACTCGGATAAGGTTATGCTTGAGTTCAGAGAGAACGGTGTTGACGCTCATGCGTGTGAAACCATACGAGACGGTGTAGCGGAAGCGGTAAAATGTGCGGTTAAAGAAAAAAGACCGCTTGTATGTCTCGGCTCGTTATACATGTATGCCGATGTTAAGAAAGCGGTCTATGCTGTGCTTTGAATATTGATGAGTGACCGAGAAAAACGATTAAATTTTATCTTGAGTAATATATAATGAGAAAAAAATTAACTGTACTTGTTTTTTGCTGCATTGCTATTCTAACCTCGTGTTCTCTGACCGATAAGCTTGGGTTCGATACATATGACTATATGAGCGAGAGTGTTACGTCAGTTCACGATACTGATGATGAGGATGCTGAGAGAATACATGGCATGCTTGCCGTTCTTGCTGCGGATAAAGAAAAGCTTCCTTATTTCGAAAATATGAGCGACGCAATAAACGAATACAGGGATGCTGTTTTGCTGTATATGCTTGATGATGAATATGCGAAGTTTTCCGGAAACACCGAGCTTATCGAAAAAGCGGAGAAAGCATATCCCGAGTACACCATTTCACAGATAATTCCCGCGAGTGAGTTTGAGGCAATGATGTACAGATATTTCGGCGGTGATGTTAAAATAACGCATCGTGACGGGGAGAGATTTAAATATTTGTCGAAGGTTGAAGCATATATTTCTCTCGCTGTTACGAAGTCATCAAAGCCGGACACCGAGATAACATATTTAGCCGAAACCGATAAAACATATCGCGTGAAATTCAAGGTATGTTCTTCATCGGATGATGATAATGAGTATTTTGCTTTAATCATCAAAAGAGACGACGGTACGCTTTATTTCAAAAAGCTGCTGAACGGCAAGGATGTAAGCTGAATTATAATTTAAAAAGATATTTATACCTTAAAGAGCACCTGAGATATTTTCGGGTGCTTTTTCATGTAAACAGCTAAAACCGTACCGAGAATTCCGCATGATATGATTTCACCGAGCCCTACTGTAAGTGCGAAATACGGAAACATATTGAATCCGCCTACGCCTGACATTATAAGTACTATCGGTATTATTACAGAATTTGAAACGATAGTGGGAACGGACGAAAGCATGGGAGTTTTAATAAAATACGTAATTACCGCCGCGATAAGAGTGGCGATGGTACCGAAAACAATATCATATACGGTTCCGCCGCAGATAATGTTGGCGATAAAGCAGCCTATTGTGACTCCCGGAACGGCAGATAGGGTAAAAATGGGAAGTACGCATAAGGCTTCAGATATTCTTATTTGTATTGCTCCCGAGGAAAGACCGAATGCCGCTGAAATCATGGTAAGAGCGACATATGCGGCGGCAATCATTGCGGAATGTGCGATAAATTGTGTTTTGCTGTTTTTCATATTTTTTCCTTTCGAAAAGGAAAAAGCCGTGCGCTACAAATAAGCGTCACAGCTTGATCCGTAGTTTTATTTTAAGTGAGGATGGTTACGAACTCACTTTTATTTATTTATTTGTATTGAGAATTCAGACGCAAGCTCAGTTCTTTAATGCCTGCATCGGTGCGGGTATTCTGCCGCCTCTGTTTATGAATTTTTCCGAGCTGCGGTCGTTATGCAGCTTCATAATCGGGCCGGAGCCGAATAATCCGCCGAATTCCAGCTCTTCGCCGTCATGCTTACCTATAGCGGGTATTACACGTACTGCGGTTGTTTTGCTGTTGACCATACCGATAGCAGCCTCATCCGCGATTATTGCCGATATGGTCGACGGAGCGGTGTCTCCCGGGATTACTATCATATCAAGTCCCACAGAGCATACGGCAGTCATTGCTTCGAGCTTTTCTATACTTAGATCTCCCGAGCGTGCGGCATCTATCATGCCGGCATCTTCGGATACGGGAATAAAAGCACCCGAGAGTCCGCCTACATGAGACGATGCCATTACACCGCCTTTTTTCACGGCATCATTGAGCAACGCGAGCGCGGCTGTCGTGCCGTGCGAACCGCAGACCTCGATTCCCATTTCCTCGATAATATGAGCAACCGAATCTCCGACAGCGGGAGTCGGAGCAAGGGATAAATCGACTATTCCGAACGGAACACCGAGCTTTTGTGACGCGACGGTTCCGACAAGCTGTCCCATTCTCGTTATTTTAAACGCGGTTTTCTTTATTATATCCGCTACTTCCGTAAGGTTGCCGTCGGGGCATCTTGAAAGCGCCGAGCGTACAACACCGGGACCGGATACACCTACATTGATTTCGCAATCAGGCTCGCCCACACCGTGAAAAGCACCTGCCATAAAAGGATTGTCTTCGGGAGCGTTGCAGAGTACGACGATTTTTGCGGCTCCCATGCAGTTTTTGTCTGTGGTTAATTCAGCTGCTTTTTTTATAATACCGCCCATCATAGCTACGGCATCCATGTTTATGCCGGCTTTAGTTGAGCCTACATTTACGGAAGAGCATACATGATCCGTTTCAGCAAGAGCTTCCGGAATTGACTCTATAAGCATGCGGTCTCCGGCTGAAAAACCCTTGTGAACAAGTGCGGAATATCCGCCGAGGAAGTTTACTCCGATAGTACCGAGTGCTTTTTCGAGAGTTTTCGCATATTCGACGGGATTGCCGCCTGACGCGGCGCAAAGCATTGCTATGGGGGTTACCGAAATTCTTTTATTGATTATCGGAATTCCGTATGTGCGCTCAAGCTCTTCGCCTACAGGTACGAGATGTTCGGCGCGTCGGCATATTTTTTCATATATTTTATTGCATGATGCATGAATATCGGAATCGGCACAATCAAGCAGGGAAATGCCCATTGTAATTGTGCGGATATCAAGGTTTTCATCATCTATCATGCGGATGGTTTCGAGAATATCTGTTGTGTTCAGCATGGATTTAATACCTCAATCAAATATGGTGCATGGAATTGAATATATCCTCATGCATGACATGTATCTTCATACCGATTTCTTCACCGAGTGAGTTGAATGCATTTTGAAGATCGGAAAAATCAGAGTTGATATCCGATATGTCAATCAGCATTATCATAGTGAAAAGCTTCTGCATAACCGATTGAGTAACATCGATGACGTTTGCGTTGTGCTCCGCACATACAGCACTTACTTTTGCGAGTATACCGACCTTGTCAAGTCCGACAACAGTAACAACAGCCTTCATATGAAAACCTCAATAATCAATAGATTAATAATTTTACATATTATACCATATTTATAGAATGAAATCAATCCGAATAACCGATAAACATTACCGATAAAATATGAGTTTGCGGTCTTATATTTAATGATTTTCAATATTTTGATTGAACGTGCCGAATGAGTGCAACTCATAATTATGCATCTGTCAACGTAAACCCAAAAAAGAGAGGGATAACGGTAAGTAAATTTAACATGTTTCGGCTTGACATAACTATATGCGTGAAATATAATTATATGGCAGGATTATAAAAACAACCCGAAAGGATAAATAGAATAATGAAAAAAACTACAATGCAAAAATATGCTGCCCTGATTGCAAAAAAGGGAGTTAATGTACAAAAAGGACAGGATGTTATTATAAATGCAGGCATAGAACAGCCCGAATTCGCACACATGGTTATGGATGAATGCTATAAAGCGGGTGCTCGCAAGGTTAAGGTAGAGTGGCAGTATCAGCCTCTTACGAAGAGTACATACCGTTATGCGAAGGTAGCGGCTCTTGCAAAAGTTGAAGAGTGGGAAAAGGCAAAAATGGAGCACATAGCCGAGACTCTTCCCGCAATGATATATATTATTTCGGACGATCCCGACGGACTTAAGGGTATTAACCAGAAGAAGGTAAGCGAGGTTTCACAGAAGAGATATCCCATCATGAAGCCTTACCAGGATAAGATGGCTAATAAATATCAGTGGTGCATTGCGGCTGTTCCGGGTAAAAAATGGGCGAAGAAGATATTCCCCGAGCTGAGAGCAAGCACAGCTATGGAAAAGCTTTGGGAGAGCATTCTTTACACGTCTCGTGCCGACGGCGATGATCCGATTGACACATGGAACAAGCACAACCTTGACCTTAAGGAAAGATGCGATTACATCAATTCTCTCGGTGCAACCGAGCTGAGATATCATTCATCAAACGGTACCGATTTTAAGGTAGGACTTATTCCCGAAGCAATGTTCCTCGGCGGTTCAGAATATACTATAGGCGGAGTTGAATTCAATCCCAATATTCCTTCCGAGGAAGTATTCACCTCTCCTATGCGCGGTAAAGCAGAGGGTACGGTTGTTGCTACAAGACCTCTCTCATATCGCGGCGAGCTTATCGAGAATTTCTCGATGAAATTCGAAGGCGGTAAGGTTGTTGATGTTAAAGCCGAAAAGAACGAGGAATTGCTTCGTAAGATGATATCCATGGATGAAAGCTCCGCATATCTCGGCGAGTGTGCCCTCATTCCCCAGGATTCACCTATTCAGAATACGGGAATAACATTCTTCGAAACACTTTTCGATGAAAACGCAAGCTGCCACATTGCTCTCGGAGCAGGCTTTGAAAACTGTATTCGCGGATATGAGGAAAAGACACTTGAGGAATGCCGCGAGCTCGGAATCAACGATTCTATGATTCATGTCGATTTCATGATCGGTGCTCCCGACCTTTCAATTGATGCCGTAAAGGCTGACGGAACCACTGTTCCTCTCTTCCGTGACGGCAACTGGGCATTCTGATATTGATAATATAAATATGTAAAATACAAACGAAAACTGCGTTTTGCTTATGTCAACCGATACCGAACAAACGGCGGCGGGAACATAACAAAACGCAGTTTTTTTTGATGATTGAGTTGTCTGTATTGATTAGACATGCAAACGGAAACCGTTTCCTATGATTTCGCTTGAGTTTGTTATAGTTATGAATGAATCCGGCTCTGTGCGGCGTATGAAGTTACGCAGGCGGACAGCTTGAGATCGGCTGACAATCGATGTGACAACATATCGCTTATCATGAGTGTACGCTCCGACGGCTTCGCTGATGGTTGCGCTTCTGTCAAGCTCCTTAGTAATGAAATCTGTGATTGTGTCCGGATTGGTACATACAATTGTAAATACCTTGCATTTGTTGATGCTTTCGATGACACCGTCGATAACAAGGCTTTTAGCGAACCATCCGAGAGCGGAGAACAATCCTGTTTTTATGCTGAATGAAAATGCTGAGACCGCAACGAGAAAATCAGCCATGAGTAGAGCGGTTCCGATGTTTATCGGAGCGTATTTGTTGAGAATCATCGCTATGATATCCGTACCGCCGCTTGATGCGTCCATATTGAAAATAATAGCCGAAGCAAGTGCGGGAAGAATAACGGCATAGCAGCATTCGAGAATAGGCTCATCCGTAAGCGGGCCGCTCATAGGAAATAGAAATTCAAACAGCGACATTGATACCGACAGCATTATTGTGGTATATGCCGTTTTCAGCCCGAATGATTTGCCGAGTACCAGAACACCGAGTATTAACAGAAGTATATTGAGTATGAATGTAATCGTCGATGCCGAAAGCGGAATAAACCGCGCAAGGATGACAGCCATACCCGTGACACCACCGAATGAAAAGTTATTCGGAAAGCGGAAAAAATAAATACCGAATCCCATGAGAAACGATGCGAACGTCAGGATTAAGTATTCATAAATAGGTTTGAGCGCAACATTTTTCTTGTTCATGTATAATTCAATCCTTATCTGTTCCTAAAAAAATCTTTAATTGGGTTATAAAATAATAACATAAAAAGAAAATTGTGTCAATTCATATTTTTGATATTTTCGTGCTGTGTTTATAATGCAGGTTTGTTTATATTACAGATTGATATTTATACCGTGATTATATAAAATAGTAGTCGATATGATGCAGCTTGCTGTTTTCTGAAATCTATATACTATATAATAAACATACTATATAATAATAAACACAAGAAAAAATACGTTTGGCGGTTGTGACGGAATAATGGAAAAAGAAATACTCGCATGCCGTAATCTGGCAATAGGATACGATAATGCCGCGCTGTGTTCGGAAATTAATTTTACACTCTCAGAGGGAGAGTACATGTGTGTCGTAGGCCACAGCGGAATGGGTAAAACATGCTTTGCTCTGACACTATTGGGATTGGTTCAGCCTGTGGCGGGAAAAGTCGAATATTTGAACGCACTTAAGCGTGAGGATATAGGATATGTACCTCAAAGTGACGAAATACACGGAGCACTAACTGTAAGAGATGCCGTACTGTCTGGATGCCTCGGCGCTATGCGGAGCTTTTTCGTAACTAAAAAAGAAAAAAGCCTTGCAGCGGATGCTATGGAGAGACTGGGTATAACACATCTCGCAAAAAAAAGATATGCCGATTTATCGGGAGGCCAAAAGCAAAGAGTGCTTCTGGCTCGTGCTATGTGCGGAAAGAAGAGACTTCTCATACTCGATGAGCCTATATGCGGCTTAGATGCACCGTCTAAGGACGAAATGTTTACGGAAATCGATAAGATACATCGTATTGAAAAGACCGCGGTAATGATAATAGATCATGAGGCACTCGACGGTACCGTGCTTCATCTGTCAGATACGCAGCTGTACTGCGGAAATGTCGAAAATTATATAAAATCAATTCCCGGACAATTCTATTTTGCGGGAAGGATAATATAAATGAACATGAGGGTGAATTTATGAAAAACAAATTCGGTTATAAGCATACGATACTCGCATGCTACGCGGGGTATATTACTCAGTCGATAGTAAATAATCTGGCGCCGCTGCTGTTTGTAATATTCCGCGACACATTTGATTTGCCGCTGTCGAAAATCACAGTTCTGATTACCGTGAATTTTATGATACAGCTGTGCATCGATTGCTTCTCGGCATCGTTTGTCGATAAAATCGGCTACAGAACAAGCATAATCGCCGCACATATTTTATCGGCAGCGGGACTATGTTCTCTTGCCGTGCTTCCGTTTATTATGCCTCCGTACGCGGGACTTCTTATATCCGTTGTTCTTTATGCTGTAGGCGGCGGACTTATAGAGGTACTCATAAGCCCGATTGTTGAGGCATGTCCTACCGATAATAAAGCATCGGTCATGAGCCTTCTCCACTCATTCTATTGCTGGGGAACCGTGGCGGTAATACTTCTGTCTACTTTGTTTTTAGCCGCCGCAGGTAAGGAAAACTGGAGAATACTCACCTTGCTGTGGGCAATTTTCCCTCTCTTGAATACAATCTTTTTTACTCAGGTGCCCATAGCTTCCCTCACCGAAGAGGGAGAGAGCATGAAAACAGGGGAATTATTCAAAAACGGTTTGTTCTGGATATTTGTCGTTTTGATGATTGCGTCGGGAGCAAGCGAACAGGCTATGAGCCAGTGGGCTTCTACATTCGCCGAGCTTGGCCTCGGCGTGTCGAAAACTATAGGTGACCTCGCAGGACCGTGCATGTTCTCGATACTTATGGGCTCGACTCGAGTTTTTTACGCGAAAATGTCCGAGAAGGTTAATCTTCTCAACTTTATTATAGGAAGCGGCGTGTTTTGTATTGCGGCATACCTCATAGCTTCGCTTTCATCGTCTCCCGTTCTTTCTCTCGTCGGATGCGCACTGTGCGGTTTGTCCGTCGGCATTTTCTGGCCCGGCGTTTTCAGCATAGCGTCATCGGGATTCCCGAAGGGCGGTACTGCCATGTTTGCGTATCTTGCTTTGGCGGGAGATTTGGGATGCTCGAGCGGCCCTACGCTTGTCGGTTTCGTTTCGGGTGCTTTCGGAGATAATCTGAAGGCGGGATTCCTCTCAGGAATTTTATTCCCGATTCTCATTGTTGTTTTTACCGTTATTTATAAGCGTAAATATAAAGCGATTAAATAATGATTAAATAACGATTATAAATGTGAAAAATCTGTTGACAGTTCAATATATAAATGATATACTGATTTAACGGCGTTGACAACGCCGTAGATTAAAAAAAGGAATTGGAAAAAATGAAAGAATACCTTGCCGATATCGGTGAAGTACTGAAGTCGGAAAATTCATCTAAAGCCGGATTGACATCGGCTGAGGCTGAAAAAAGAACTGCGGAATATGGCAAAAACAAATTAAAGGCAGCGAAAAAAGTGCCGCTTATCGTTCGTTTTCTGTCACAGCTCGGGGATCCGATGACGATTATTCTGATTTGTGCTGCTGTTGTCTCGGGAATACTCGCCGTAGTTGAAGGTGAAAGCTTCGCGGATGTTATTATAATACTGGCTGTAGTTCTGATAAATGCCGTGTTGGGCGTTTATCAGGAAAGCAAAGCCGAAAACGCAATCGAGGCACTGCAGGAAATGTCCGCGGCAACCTCAAAAGTCTTGCGTGACGGTGAGACGGTTGTGATTAAAAGCGAGGATATAGTACCGGGTGATATAGTTTACCTCGATGCAGGCGACTCTGTACCTGCCGACGGACGACTGATCGATTGCGCGAGCCTTAAAATAGAAGAGTCCGCGCTGACAGGTGAGAGCGTTCCGGTAAATAAGCTGATAGATGTGCTTAACCTTAAGAGCGGTGAAGAGGATATTCCTCTCGGCGACCGAAAGAATATGGTATACATGGGCAGCTCTGTCTCATACGGCCGCGGTACTCTCGTTGTTACGGCAACAGGTATGAATACCGAGATGGGAAAAATCGCAGATGCTCTTACAAAAGCCGAAGACGGAGACACACCGTTACAGAAGAAGCTTAATCAGCTGTCGAAAATTCTTACGTGGCTTGTGCTCGGCATATGCGTTGTAATATTCGGTGTACAGCTTATAAAGACCGGTATCAGTGCCGATACGATTCTCGATACGTTTATGGTAGCCGTATCTCTGGCGGTTGCGGCAATTCCCGAGGGACTCGCCGCTGTTGTTACCGTAGTATTGTCGATAGGCGTTACACTTATGTCGAAGCGTAAGGCGATAATACGTCACCTTACCGCTGTTGAAACATTAGGCTGCGCACAGGTTATTTGTTCCGACAAAACAGGTACGCTTACTCAAAACAAGATGACTGTCGTCCAGGCATACGGAAGCGACACGGAGGAAAACGCGAGAGCCTTTGCTCTTTGTACTGATGCCAAGCTTGCCGTAGGACAGACCGTATCGACAGGCGACCCGACACAGACCGCGGTTGTAGATTACGCCGCGAAAATCGGACTTCCGAAATATACACTTGAGGAGAAATATCCGAGAGTCGGAGAAATTCCGTTTGATTCCATGCGTAAGCTGATGACTACTGTCCATTCGTCAGGCAGCGGAGAGTTTATTCAGTATACCACAGGTGCGCCCGATGTTGTAATCGGCAAATGCACATCCGCGCTTATTGACGGAAAAGAAGTCAAGATGACGGATGAACTGAGACAAAAACTGTTTTCCGAAAACAAAAAGCTCGCGGATCAGGCACTCAGAGTCCTTGCGGCAGGCAGAAGAAAGTATTCTGCGGCTCCCGAAAGCTATGAACCCGATAAAATGGAATCGGATTTGTGTTTTGTCGGACTCGTCGGAATGATTGACCCCGTAAGACCAGAGGTTAAAGCGGCAATAAACGAATGCAGAAGTGCCGGAATACGTCCTATTATGATAACGGGTGACCACAAGGATACGGCGGTTGCCATAGCTAAGGAGCTCGGTATCATCGAGGAAGGACAGTACGCGATAACAGGCGCGGAGCTTTCGAAAATGGATGACGAAACTTTTGCTAAGGAATTTAAGAATATATCCGTTTATGCGCGTGTACAGCCTGAACATAAGACACGCATTGTAAATCAGTGGAGAAGCGCAGGCTACGTTACGGCAATGACCGGCGACGGTGTTAACGACGCTCCCTCAATCAAATCGGCGGATATAGGAATAGGAATGGGTATCACAGGTACCGACGTTACGAAGAATGTTGCCGATATGGTTTTGGCAGATGACAACTTCGCGACGATAGTTTCGGCTGTTGAAGAGGGAAGAAGAATATACGACAATATCAGAAAAGCAATACAGTTCCTGCTCGGATCGAACATGAGCGAGGTTATAACGATATTTATAGCTACGCTTATCGGCTTCAATATTCTCGAACCCGTGCATCTTCTTTGGATTAACCTTATTACCGATACATTCCCCGCTCTTGCACTCGGAATGGAAAAAGCGGAATCGGATATAATGAAACGTAAACCGAGAAGCGCATCGGACGGTGTGTTCTCGGGCGGCTTAGGCTTCGATGTCGCATATCAGGGAGTACTTATTGCGGCGCTTGTTATAGTAAGCTACGGCTTCGGTCATATGTTCGAGTGCGGTTCATTCGGCTTCGGTGCATCTGCTCACGGTACGACAATGGCATTCCTCACATTATCTATGGCTGAAATATTCCACAGCTTTAATCTGCGCTCAAGAGAAAAAAGCTTGTTCTCGATTAAGGGCATGAATAAAACTCTTAATATCGCGGCTGCCGCAAGCCTTGTCCTTACTACGGCGGTATGTGAGATTCCCGTACTTGCAGACGTATTCGATTTCACCGCGGTAGGCTTCCGCGAATACGCGACGGCAATTCTGCTCGGTTTTTGCGTAATTCCGGCAGTTGAAATAGTGAAGCTTATCAGAAGACGCATAAAAAATAAATAATTTGTAAAACCGAGAAAAAAGTAAGTTTTACTACTTGAAAATAACGAATAAATGTAGTAAAATATAGTGTATTGTAATTTAATCATTTATATGTTGAAAGGAGTTTATCCCCATATCCGCTGGGGATAATAACTACTATGGTTGTAGCAGGCGATTTCAAAAACGGTATTACATTTGATATGGACGGACAGGTCATGCAGGTTATTGAGTTCCAGCATGTAAAACCCGGTAAGGGCGCTGCTTTCGTTCGTACAAAGCTCAGAAATGTTATTACAGGTGCGGTTGTTGAAAAAACATTCTCCCCTACAGATAAGTACAACGACGCGAGAATCGATCGTAAGGATATGCAGTATCTTTACAACGACGGCGATCTCTATTACTTCATGGATCTTGACTCATACGAACAGGTTCCGATCGGTAAGGATCTTATCGGCGAAAACTTCAAGTTTGTAAAAGAAGAAATGATTTGTAAGATTCACTCATACCAGGAAAAGCCCTTTGCAGTTGAACCTCCGATGTTCGTAGAACTCGAAGTAACAGATTGCGAACCCGGTGTAAGAGGCGATACAGCTACAGGTGCATCAAAGACAGCTACGGTTGAGACAGGCGCTACCATCAGAGTACCGCTGTTTATCAATACAGGCGACAAGATCAGAATTGACACACGTACATCCGAGTATCTTGAAAGAGCTTAACGGCTTTATCTTGACACGGTAATCAAAATCAATCGAAAGGTATGGTACATTGAAATGAAAGCAAAGGAATACAGCTCCTATATCAAAGGACTTGTTGACGGTACAAGCCTTGACAAGACTACTCCTGAGGGAAAGATCATAAACGCTCTTGTTGAGCTTTGCGATCAGATGGCAACCGAAATCGAAACACTTCGCGATGAACTTGATGTAGCAAACGAATACATCGAAGAGCTTGACGAGGATCTCGGCGCTGTTGAGGAAGTTGTTTACGATGTAGACGATGACAACTGCGATGATGATGACTGCGATTGCTGTGATTGTGAAGACGACGATGACGATTGCGACTGCGGATGCTGCGGTCACGATGACGACGACGATGATGAGGAAGAATTCTATGTTGCTATGTGCCCCAACTGCGGCGGCAAGGTATACTTTGATGATTCCGTAAATCCCGAGGACGTTATCTGCCCTGCATGTCAGAAGCCTCTCATCAGCGATGACGATGATGAAGACGTTGACGGTGACGAAGAAGACAAATAATTCTTCGATATACTAAACCATAAAATAAGCTGCGGTAAATTCTGCCGCAGCTTTTTTGCGCTTATTTAGAGTTCTTTAACACACATCGGAGAGGGGAACGGCTCCGATTTAATAAATTCGAGGTCGCCGTTTTCTTTTACGCCGAATAGACTGAGAGAATTGCCGAATGTGTTTGAAGAAACAGCATATCGTCCGTCTGCTATGAGAGTAAAATGACGCGGGTGATCTCCCATCGATGATACCTGCGATACGAGTGTGAGCTCGTCTCCGACGGTAAAGTGACATATAAGATTGTCGGTTCCGAATTCGGGATTAGCTCTGTTGGTAGCGTATAAATGTTTTCCGTCGGCTGAAAGGACTATTTCCGCGCCGTCGCCCTTGGCACTCTCACTGCCGGAGAGCATTTCATATGTCTTTTCGTAGGTGAGCGTTCCGTCATTCCACGAAAACTTTGCGATGCTGCTGGCAAGCTCGGTCAGCGCATATAATGTGCCTCCGTCGGGTGAGAATACGGCGTGACGTACACCGTGTCCCGGAAGAACATTGGCTCTTGAAATTTCGTTAAGATCGCGGTCGTAAACGATTATCGCATCAAGCCCGAGGTCACATGCCAATACATATTTTTTGTCCGGAGAAAAAATACATTCGTGAACATGGGCGGACATCTGCCTTGCTTTCATAGGCCCTGTGCTGCCGGACTGTATAAAAGCCTTGCCGTTGCTTTTGGATATACATCCGTCATTATAGTTTGCAAAGTATACGTCGTCCCCATCCTTGCAGAAGTGACATACATTGCGGCCTCTTGTACGTATAATATCGGATAAACGTTCACCGGACAGCGCAAACTCGCTGTAACCGTCACCGTTTATTTTATCGCGGAATGCAGCGCAGAGCCTGCCGCCGCATATCTCAATCCATTGTACGTTTTGCAGAGATATTTTCTTTTTGACGATGAATTCGAACTCATCGGTTAATGTTATGTCGTATATACCGCCGTCTTGTCTGTCGGAGGCGGAAAAAAATTCTGATATAATCTTCATATGGTCACCACCTTACGTAAATATTTTATCATACATAATAAATAATAACAAGAGAAAAATAAAAAAAGTATTGACAAATCCAAGATGGCGTGCTATAATATAAAAGCTGTCAGAAAGCAATGCCCCATTAGCTCAGTAGGTAGAGCACTTGACTTTTAATCAAGGTGTCCGGAGTTCGACTCTCCGATGGAGCATATCTCCTACATTTCATATGTAGGAGATTTTTTTTATGCTTTATTATAGATTTGTGAAACAATCAAATTTTCGTTGCAAAAGAATGCCTGTTATGGTATAATCATGGACAGAATAAGCCGATGAATCGGATTATTCACATATTAATCTAAAACGGCTGCAAGTGACAGTCGGAAAGGATAAATAATGTACTATATTTCGTTCCCGGGGCTGGGTATTGAACCGTTTCATATAGACAAAATTGCATTTACGGTATTCGGTCACGGCATAGCATGGTATGGAATACTTATAACAATAGGAATGCTGCTTGCCGTTGCTCTCGGACTTCATTTGTGCAAAAGAGAAGGCATTTCATCCGATGATATAATAGACCTCGCGTTTACGGTAATAGTTTTCGGTGTTATCGGAGCACGTGCGTATTATGTAATATTTTCCTGGAATGATATTAATTATGTATGCTCTGACGGTACGGTTTGGCAGAATATAGTCGGTACCGTATATAACTGCATAGCAGTGTGGGAAGGCGGGCTTGCAATTTACGGCGGTGTGCTCGGCGGTTTGCTCTCCGCATTCGTGTTATCGAAAATTAAGAAGGTAAACTACTTGAAGTTTACCGATATTCTCGGCTCATGCGTTCTCGTAGGCCAGATTATTGGACGTTGGGGCAACTTTATCAACATTGAAGCATATGGCGAAGAAACAACACTTCCATGGCGTATGGGCATTACATATATGGTCAACGGAAGCGTTGTTTCCGAAAAATTCGTACATCCGACATTCTTGTATGAATCATTATGGAATTTGTGTGTGCTTGCATTGATTCTGCTGTTATACAGAAAGAAGAAGTTCGACGGACAGATTACCGCGACATATTTTATTTGCTACGGCATCGGACGTATTTTAATAGAAGGACTTCGTACCGACAGCTTAATGCTCGGAAACTTAAGAGTATCACAGGGACTCAGCGGAATTTTAATTGTCTTGGGCATTGTGATGTACATTATACTTGGCAAAAAAAAGAAAAAAGAACATGATGACGCATGCGAGTATGTTTCCGTTTACGGAGAGAAAACAGAAGAAAACGATGACGTCACAAACAACGCTGCATCGGAGAATGAAAGCAGCGATGACAATGTGAAGGGAGAGAGCGAAGATGGCAAAGATAATTGACGGTAAGAAAATTTCCGCGTCGGTAAGAGAAGACATAAAGAACAGAGCGGAGAAGTTTTACGAAAAAACGGGAGTAAGACCCGGACTTGCGGTAATAATCGTAGGCGAGGATCCCGCATCTCAAATATACGTCCGCAATAAGAGAAGAGCTTGTGAAGAAGCGGGATTCTACTCCGAAGTGCATGAGCTTCCCGAAAGCACTACAATGGATGAGCTTACGGAAAGACTTCGTGAAATTATCAGCAATGACATGATTCACGGCATTCTCGTACAACTGCCTTTACCTAAGCATCTTGACGAAAAGCGTATTCTCGATATGATACCTCCGTACAAGGATGTTGACGCTTTCCATCCCGTAAATGTCGGTAAGATTATGATAGGAAACTACGATTTTCTTCCGTGCACTCCCGCAGGTGTTATGAAGATGCTCGAATATGAAGGTATTTCGGTTGACGGTAAGGACTGCGTTGTAGTCGGCAGAAGCAATATTGTGGGAAAGCCTATGGCAATGCTTTTGCTCCACGCAAACGGTACTGTTACGATATGTCACACGCATACGAAAAATCTTTCCGATATAACACGCAGAGCCGATATTCTTGTTTCATGCGTAGGAAAAGCGGGATTTATCACGCCTGATATGGTAAAGCCGGGAGCTGTTGTCATAGACGTGGGAATGAACCGAGATGAGAACGGCAAGCTGGTAGGCGATGTTGATTTTGCGGGTGTGTCCGAGATTGCGTCCGCTATAACTCCCGTACCGGGCGGTGTCGGAGTAATGACGATTACCATGCTGCTTGAAAATACACTCAGAGCGGCGGAGATACACTGTAAACGTGCAGAGAATCATTGAGCTGTGCATGATTAACAAAATACTTCTGTAAATATCACATAAAAACATTAAGTTGACAGTGCACAAAGCGGAATAATCTTCTTGACTCGGGAAATATTTTGTGATAAAATATTTAATGCCGCATGGTGTCGGGTCATAAAAGAACGTATCGTTCTACCCACTCAGCGAGTTCACAAAAAGAAAGTGAGGTGCTTTTCGATAATGTTCGCAATAATTGAAACAGGCGGAAAGCAGTACAAGGTTAACGAAGGAGACGTAATCTTCGTTGAAAAGCTCGAATGTGCAGAAGGCGAAAAGATTGTATTTGACAAGGTTCTCGCAGTAAGCTCAGACGACGGATTCAAAACAGGCAAACCCACAGTTGACGGTGCATCCGTAACAGCTAACGTAGTTAAGAACGGCAAGAGCAAGAAAATCTACGTTATGACCTACAAGTCAAAGAAAAACGAAAAGAAGAAAATCGGTCACAGACAGCCTTATACAAAGGTTCAGATTGAAAAGATTGCGTTTTGATTTGCAGCTGTGAAACGGCGGCGGGAGAATTCAAGTGACTAAAATTACATTCTTAAAACGCGGCGGTGTGTTTTGGGGTTTCAGGGAAAACGGACATACAGGCTTTGGCGATGAAGGAGACGATATCCTTTGCTCGGCACTTTCTGCTATGACGATGCTGATCTTAAATACTCTTGAAGTCGCATACGAGTGCTCGGTTGACTATAAAATAGATGATGAAACTACGGATATAACGGTAAAGTGCAAATCCGCTCTTCCCGAATACGAGAAGGACGAAAGAAAACAGTTTGCCGCATCAGGTTTGATTCTCGGCTATTTCTATCAATTGAATGATCTTGTGGAAGAATATTACGAATTCCTTGAAGTTGACACTGCCGAAGAGTAACGGCATTAATATTAATTAATGGAGGAAATAACAATGATCAGAATCGGTTTACAATTCTTTGCTCATAAAAAGGGTGTTGGTTCAACAAAGAACGGTCGTGACAGCCAGTCCAAGAGACTCGGTGTTAAGAAGGCTGATGGTTCTACAGTACTTGCAGGCAATATTATTATTCGCCAGAGAGGTACACATATCCATCCCGGAAATAATGTTGGCATTGGCTCCGACGATACATTATTCGCTCTTATAGCAGGTACAGTAAAGTTTGAGAACATTGCAAACGGAAGAAGACAGGTTAGCGTTTACGCTGACTAATCAGACGCCGCTGTTTTAACTTGTTTCGAAAAAGCGGAAAATCATCCTGTATTTTTGCAGGGTGATTTTTTTATGCAAAAAAGGCTTTGCCGCGCTGAGTTACACGGCAAAGCCTTTTGAGTTAGAACTATTAAATTTTTAAATACACTTTAGTTTCCGGCATTTTCTTCAAGCTTTTCAAGAAGCTTGGACAAGGATTTGTTCCAAAGCTTTTGATTCTTTTCGAGAGCCGATGAAACGCTTTCCTTTTTACCCTGAAGGTTAGTTCTGAAGAAATGAACTACATTCGCAATACTGTTCGAATAAAGAGCAGCGAAGTCAGAAGATACGTTTTCTCTTATAAGGTCTATCATCATGCCCGATTCATTATCACGTGCGTATTTAACCTTAAGCGCAACCTCATAATATGCGGGTGTTACGGTCTTCATGCTTTCAGATGCCATGCATTCCAGTGTGATGCTTGTTTCATCGATTTTGCTGTTTGTAATCGGAATTCCGAAAAGTGTAACACCGTCGTGAAGCATTGTGTTGTAGTGTTCCTGCTCTTCGTTGAGCTTCGGCACGGGAATTATTCTGAACTCCTCTTCCATTTCGCGGAGATAAATACCGGACTGGAAGAGCTTGTTTACGGTAATCATAGCTCTGCTGTCTGCGAACATTTTCATAACCGTTGCATTGTCATCCTCGGAATGCCAGAATCCTGTGCTGTTCGCTATGATATTATACATTTTCTCATAGAACGTGATAGATCTTTCGTTGTTGAGCGTTATAGAAGGATTGCCTGAGTCGTCAAGCTCCGAAAAACGTATCATAGAACCGGCAGCCATACCCTCTACGGGGTCTTCGATATCGAATACAAATCCATATGAATCGAGCGAATCGATTTTTCCGTTGCCGTTTACGTCCTCGTAAATCGTGTCGGTAACCTCATAAAGCTTATCAAGTGTCCAGCTTCCTTCGTTTACTATGTCGTATACGTTCACTTCGGGATAATAGTTATTCCAGATTTCCTGGTTTACGTATGTGACGTACATACCACCCGTATATCTCAGCGCGATGTCTCCCGTAGCCCAGTAAGTGATGCCTTTATATGACATATTGTTGATATACTCTGTTGCCCAGTATTCACGGGAAAAGTCAAGATTATCGACATTGCTGAGGTTGAGGAAAAGTCCTTCGGGACCCATGGAAATTCCGTAATATTGGTATGTGCCTATAATATCGTAGTCATCGGAGCCTGCGGTTATAGAAGGTCTGACAACTGCGGGAAGACCTGAGAATGCGATTGTATCAACAAGCTCTATACTTATGTTAAGTCTGTCCTGTACTGTCATATTTCTCTGGAATACTGCCGAATCTACTACCTCACCGGTGTCCTCTTCAGCCATAATAGAAAGCTCTGTAAGGTTTCCGTTTCCGCCTTCCTCAACGATAAAACGCATTGATGTTCCGCCGAAATCCATTGTTTCGGGAAGGTCATCGAGGTATTTCGTTTCGGTTTCGGTTTCAGTCTCATCGGTTGATGTTACGGATGAGGTAGTCTCACTTGAAGCTGTTGTTTCGGTATCGGTATTTACTTTGCTTTCGGAGCAAGCCGAAAGAGATGATGCGGCAAGCAATGCCGCAAGAATAAGGCAAAATAATTTTTTCATGAAAGCTCTAATCTCCCTGAATATAATGTAATGCCAAGATTAATAACATGTGGCTTATTTTACCATAAATTGTTGCAAAATGCAATACGGTTTCTAAAGTTGAATAGATAAAGAAAATGATATAATATACCTTATAATCGGTACAAAACGACAAACATGCTTTGCGAGCACAGCTTGAAAAAGCATCCCTATGTTTGTACCGACCTCCAATCGTTAGATTTTCGGTCTGACTTTTTGAGGTTGGTACACAAAGGGATGCTTTTATGCATATATTCGGGTAGTTAATCGAAACTCATGCGTTTTTTTCTTTCTTCTTAATGTCGTATCTCAGAATTCCGACGACTGAAGAAATCATACAGAAGAGTTCGTTTATTATACCGCCGATTGAGTGTGTCAGAATATTATAGAGAAGCAGCAGAGGCGAGGAGATAAGAATGGTCGTTCTTACAAGCTTAGGCTTTGTAAACGAAAATGATACTGTATTGAGCATCATTGCCGCTGTCATTAGAAGAGAATACCAGCCTTGATAAGTGAATATTCCCACAATGAGCATGACAATTGCCCAGAACACTGTCCACAGATTACTTGATGCCCATTTTTTATCTTTATTGTAAAAAACAATGTCTCTGAGTACTCCCGCAATATCGAGAGCCAATCCGGTATATGCGCCGAGAAGAAAATATTGCAGTCCGAAGAGAGCGGTAGCTATGATCTGCGCCGTCATGATATGCTTGTGTTTGTTTAATTGGAATGACGAAACAGAGCATAGCATTGCCGCAATTCCGATGATTTGTGTGAGTATTTCCATGAATTTTCCTTCAGTCTACGGTGATTTTATATACGACAGGATATTCGCTGTTTACCGTATTTGTTTTGATGTGAAGACCCTTTTCGTCGCGTGTGAACTTTGGTTTTTCACTGAAACCGAGTACATCAACATCTTTGATTATACCGTGGAACAGCGGCAGGCAGCTTGCGTCAGCCTCACGCAGACTTTCTATATTCACCTCTCCGTTTTCGGGATATTTCAGAATAGAGGCATATAAATATCCGTGGTTAACGGTGAATCTGATGTCCTGTGAGGTGAATGTTTTTTTGTTGCCGTCGGAGAATTGTCCTTCCGTTACCTTGGTAGGTCCTTCCGCCGAATATCTCCAAACATTAGAGCCGTAGATTGCCTCGCCGTTGACTTTGAGCCACTTACCTATTTCGATAAGAATGTGCTTGTCATCATCAGGTATTGTACCGTCTGATTTAGGTCCTATGTTTAAAAGCAGTCTGCCGTTCTTGCTTACGATATCGATTAAATCGCATATTATTTCATAAGGACTCTTGTAATCGTTGTTTTCGGTATATCCCCATGAGTTTCTTGCGACAGATGTATCTGTCTGCCAGATAAAAGGCTTGGCATCGGCGAATTGACCTCTTTCGATGTCTACTACCGCACAGCCGAACATGAACGCGTCATGCTTGTAGTTTATTACTCCGCCGCCCCATTCTTCCGCACGATTGTAATAATATGCCGCGAATTTTTTGAGATAAGGCTTAACCGAGCTGTGTTGAATCCACCAGTCAAAGTATACGATTTTCGGCTGAAAACGATCGACTATTTCGCAGCAGCGTACAAGCCAATCCTCGAGAAATTCGGCTGTAGGTGTAGGCTTTGAGAAAAGATCCTGATGATTCGGCTCGGGCATGGCGGGAAAATAGAAGTCTCCGTATTTTTCGTCATCAGTAATATCGCTCTCGAACTCTTTTCCGTGACCCATAAAGAACCAATGCTCCACACGATGCGATGATGCACCGTTAATCAGTCCGTGCTTCATTGCGGATTCCGACAGTTCTCCCAATACATCACGGTGCGGTCCCATATTGTATGCGTTCCATTTTGAGATTTCGCTTTTATACATCTGAAAACCGTCGTGATGCTCCGCAACAGGTACTACATATTGCGCACCCGCTTCTTTGAATAAATCGCACCATTCGTCGGCGTTGAATTTTTCCGCCTTAAACAGCGGTATAAAATCCTTGTAGCCGAAATCCTTGTGAGGACCGTAGGTCTTAATATGGTGCTCGTATTCCCATGAGCCTTTTATATACATGTTGCGTGAATACCACTCACCGCCGAATGCGGGAACGGAATATATACCCCAATGAATGAATATACCGAATTTTGAGTCTTTATACCATTCGGGAACACGGTATTGCGAGAGGGATTCCCATGTATCCTTGTATTTTCCGTTTTCGATAACGGTATCTATTTTTTTCAAATATTCTTTAATCATATCTTCAGCCTGCTTAATTAAGCTTTGTCGGCTTTAGAAGCCTTTTCGGTGGCAGCTGCCGCATCTGCCTGCATTTCTTCGATTGTTTTAGTGTGGATTCTTGCGGCTCCGCTGTCGTTTCTGTGCTTTGTGATAAATGTACCGTCTGCCTTGCGCTGTTCCATTCTCGCTTTTGCAAGTTCGATTTCCTCAGTGTACTGCGGAAGCCATTCTGCTTCTTCGATAAGATATTCGTCTGTCATCTGGTCTATTTCGGGCGTTGTGAGAATTGCTCCCGTAAGCGGGTCCATCATCATTGCCTGAACAAGAAGCTTTCTGTCACCGCGGACCGCAGCCTCAACTGATAGACGCTGTACCCACGAAGACTGTGAGCAAACAGCCGCACATCCGAGCGGCAAATCACCTACCTTGGGGATACTTATGCCGTTCTTGTCAACATAACCGGGAACCTCAACTACACACTCGTCGGGAAGATTCGTGATTGTACCGTAGTTCATTACATTGAAGTGTCCGCGATATATTCGGCCTGTTTCAAGACCCTCGATGATATACGAGCCGTGCTCCTGAGAACGGTTTTCGGGAAGGAATTTGTTGGCGGGAGCTTTCATCCAGTTCGGGAAGTCGGTTTCAAACCAGTTGCGGCTTTCACGGCATATTCTGAGGTAACCGCCTGTTTCACCGTCGGACCATCCGCCTGCATGATCGAGCCAACGATTGATTTCATCGGGATTCTTTCTGTACCATGCAACATATTCGGAAAGATGACCGTTTGATTCGGTTGAGTAGTATCCGAAATGCTTCAGCATATCGATACGAACCTTTTCAGTCTTGGAAAGCCACTCGTTCTTTTCGTAAGCTTCAAGAATTTTTCCCGTGAGATCCTCACCGTTGTGTTTTACCTGAATATACCATGTCTGATGATTGAGTCCGGCGCAGATTATATCAACATCCTTTTGGTCGTAACCGAGCGCGGAGGCTATCTGAGCGTGACCGCCTTGTACACCGTGGCACAAACCTATCGTTTGAACCTTGCCGTATTTGTTGGCAGCCCATGTCATCATTGCGCACGGATTAGAATAGTTTAGGAGAATGCATCCGGGCAGTGCTACCTCTCTGATATCCTTACAGAAGTCGAGAATAGCGTTTACACCTCTCTGACCGTACATAATACCGCCTGCGGCGAGCGTATCGCCTACGCACTGGTCAACACCGTAACGAAGAGCCACCTCAATGTCCTTCTCAAACGCTTCGAGCATGCCTATTCTTACGGTGTTAATTACATACTTTGCGCCTGTGAATGCTTCGCGTCTGTCAAGTGTCGTGTGAATTTTAATATTGAGTCCGTTTTCTTCAATGTCTCTCTGACACAGCTGATATACCATGTCAAGGTTGCGCTGATTGATATCGGTAAATGCTACCTCGATATCATGGAATTCGGGAACGGTAAGAAGGTCGGAAAGAAGTCTTCTCGTGAATCCAACGCTGCCCGCACCGATAAATGCGATTTTAAAGCTCATAATATTTCTCCTTTATGATGAATTATAATTTTTTCGAACAATGATATGCTTGCCTGTATTGTTTTTTACGGAGTGTCGAATCAGTTAACCGATGTCAGTTTGACAGTGCGGAAACGTCCTTATCTATAATTTTCGTAATCAGCTTCTGGCGTGATTTTAGCTCGGACGAAATGTCTCTGTCATTCGACTGAAACATTTCCTTGACGAAATTGTCGCGTATCTGGTCGCACCACAATGAGTCACCTAAATCATATACACGATTGCTGAAAATAATATCGAGCATTTCACTTGAATCGGTATCGCGTGAATATTTTGATTTAAGCGTGATTTCATAATAAGTCGGGATGATTTCATTCCTGGATGCGCACGCCATTGCTTCGAGAACGGCACCTGTCATGTCTTTTGTTGTGCTTGTTACGGGTATTGTGGTAAACAAAGCACCGGAGGTTCTCGAATAATAAGCGTCTTGCGTCTCGTCCTCCATAGGATACGGGATTATACCGAAATCGCTGTCCATGTCGCGCAGACGCTGTATTTTGTGAAATGTAGAATCGAGAAACAGCGCTTGCGAATCGATAAACATGTTCTCTAGAGTCATATCGGTGTCGGATTGGATTGTGTTTTCATACCAGATTCCCGTATCCCGTATCGCTTCGAATGTTTTGGTAAGTACATTCACGAAGCTTTCGTTTGTCATGTTAAGATACGGCAAGTCATTTTCGTCTTTTGCAACCGACAGCTCTCCGCCCGAAATCCACATGGTGGGCAGAACCTGCTTCGGCATTGACAAATAACCCCACGTATCGTTTTCATCCATTATACCATTACCGTCCGCATCCTTCAATACGGTTTCGGCATATTCCGTGAATTTATCGATAGTCCATTTTTTCTCTTTGACGAGTGTATATACATCTTCAAGCCCGTTATCGGTGAGTAATTGACGGTTGCAGAGCAAAGCGCTTATATTGTCATATGCGTATAAGCTGAAATCTCCGAAGGCAAAATAATTTCTGCCGCCTATACTTGAATATGACAGCAGCTCACCTCCCCAGTAAGGTTTTGTCAAATCGATGTATTCGATTTCATCGTACGGTGTTATGAGCTTTTCGCCGAGCGATGCGAGCGCAAATCTGTCGAGCATGGATACGACGGCGTATGTGCTGTCTCCGGAGCTTACAAGCGTTCTTAGGTATGACGCTC
Source organism: uncultured Ruminococcus sp. (assembly GCA_964634795.1). Classification (GTDB taxonomy): domain Bacteria; phylum Bacillota; class Clostridia; order Oscillospirales; family CAG-272; genus UMGS1696. Next base: position 35,759 of record CAZWLL010000020.1, read on the forward strand.
CGATATCCCATGAACCGTAATTCTCGGTTATGATTACATTGAGTCTTTCCTCAAGAGAGCGGTTTCTGTCATAAATCGCGTCCGAGAGTATATCGCCTGTTTGCTCGGATACATTAAGCACCGGGTTAGCCCAGTTCATAACCTCCGGATCCGGGGTATACATCGCAAATGTTGCTCCGCCGAAATCGAGATCACCGAGTCCGTCGGACAGAATTTCTTTTTCTGTTTCCGTTTCCGCTGTGTCGACATATTCCGCTGTTTCGCTGTTATTTGATGCGGCAGACGGTGTTTCGACGTTTTCCTTTGCGCAGGATGCAAAGGCGGTTAAAAGCAATGACATTAAAATACATAATACGGCTTTTTTCATGTTCCCTCTCCTATCAAATTAAGTTATCTTAATTATATCATTGTATTTTCGGCAAAATGTAATAAAACAAAGTCCACGAAAAATCGAATATGTCATAAATCACACTCTGTTGGAAAGTTTAAGAACGGAGAAATCTCGCTCTATTGACTTAAGCGGCATACATGGGTTATAATAATGTAGTTTGATTTAATGTATGCGGACGGTGTGATATGAATACGTACCCATATTTATACGATGCCGATATGACGACAACATCACTGCGTCTTGTCAAATTTTATAATGAGCATTATAGATTCTACAGAATGAATGAGCATTTCCATGACGCTTTTGAGATTATGTATGTAAAGGAAGGCAAGTGTGTTGTCACATGCCTTGATCCCGTAAGCAAAAAAGAAAGTGAATACACACTTAAGGAAAACAGCTTTATTTATATATACAGCGGTATGACCCATAATTTGTTCATAGACCGCGAGAATCCATGCAGGATATTAAACGTTGAGTTTGAAACCTGTATGTCATCATATCCCATACTGGCGCACATTAAGGAAATTCATGAAGTCACGGAATTTCTGAGAAAAAAAGAAAGCTGTTTTCAGCTGAATGATGACGGAACAATGTATAAGATTATTACGCTTCTTCAGAATTCGGATTGTGACGCCTCAAGAGAAATAATGTCGGCGGAGCTTCTGCTTACACTTGCGCAAATGTTTGAAAACGGATACAGTACGGATAATGCCTACGTAAGCAAAATAAAAAAATACATTGCGGTAAACTATGACCGCGGAAGTGATTTGACTTTGAAGATGATAGCGGACTGTGTACATCTGTCGCCGAGCTATATGCAGAAGCTGTTTAAAAAAGAAGTCGGCGTGTCCGTCTATGAGTATATCGGGGAGTTGAGATTGAAAAGAGCAAAACAGCTGCTCAAAAACAGCGATATGTCAATGGTTGAAATAGCAATTTGTTCGGGACTCGGAAGCAGACAGAGACTGAATGCGGTTATATCGGAAAGTGATGGAATGTCACCGAAAATGTACCGAGAAAAATCCAGGAATAAAGAATACAGGCAAGGATGAACTTAACATAATAAGGAGAAAAATAATGAAAACAGCGGATATAGCAAAGAAAATGATTGAATACTCGGACGGAAACATGCATGACATATGCCATTTGCTTAAGGTATACGCATATGCGAAAACAATAGGCGAATGCGAAGGACTTGACAGCCGTACACAAATGACGCTTGAGACAGCGGCATTGATGCATGATATAGCTTGCCCTCTCTGCAGGAAAAAATACGGCAATACCAACGGCAAATATCAGGAAAAAGAGGGTATGATACTCGGAAGAGAATTTCTTTGCGGTATGGATATAGATGATGATATGGCTGAGAGGGTGATTTTTCTTATAGGACATCACCATACACCGTCTGAGGTTGACGGTATAGACTACCGAATTTTGCTTGAAGCCGATTATCTGGTAAACGCGGATGAAGGCGGAGATTCGCATGAAACAATAGAAAATACAATGAAGTGTATTTTCAGAACCGAAACAGGCACTGAGCTTTTGAAAAAAATATATAAGATAAACTGAATGGAGACAGAAATGGAAAACAGAAAAATAATCAACCGCATATTCACAAATCCGGTGTGCGATCACGGAGATGATCCGTGGGTTATACGTGACGGCGACAGCTATTATTATTGCTATTCCGCAGGAAACGGAGTTTGCGTAAATGAAATAGAAGCTCCCGATAAAATCACGACGGATGGCGGAAAAAAAGTATATACCGCTCCGAGAAATACGGAGTATTCGCATGAATATTGGGCACCTGAACTGCATAAAATAAACGGAAGATGGTATATTTATGTTGCCGCGGATGACGGAGACAACTACAATCACAGAATGTATGTGCTCGGATGTTTGGGTGACAAGCCGACCGATGATTATGAAATGCTCGGTAAAATAACCGATAAAACAGATAAATGGGCTATTGACGGTACGGTACTTCAGTACAAAGGCGAATGCTATTTGGTATGGTCGGGCTGGGATGGAGATGTAAATGTTGCGCAGAATATTTATATTGCGCATATGTCGAATCCTCATACAATAGATTCCGACAGAGTTATGCTGTCATCTCCGGATATGGAATGGGAGCAGCTCGGAGGAAGACCGCACATTAACGAAGGTCCGGCGGCTTTAGTAAAAGGAGACACGGTGCATATCATCTATTCCGCAAGCGGAAGCTGGAGCGATTATTATTGCCTCGGCAAGCTTACCTTCGATGGTGTCGGAGACATTCTGAATGCGAAATGCTGGCACAAATCCGACGCTCCGGTATTTTCGAAAACCGATAAGACCTTCGGACCCGGACACTGCTCATTTACAACCGACGCGGATGACAAGACATTTGTCATATATCACGCGAATACACAGGCAGGCTCGGGCTGGGGGGGACGTCATGTTTGGATTCAGCCTGTTTTCTGGAATGAAAACGACATTGTTTTCCCTCGGACAGCGTCTGCGGGAGATAAAGGTGAGATAGCGGTTTTCGAAAAATAACCCCTTTTTCGTACAAACTGTATATTGTTAAATGTTCGCAATAATGTTATATTAAATGAACCTGACGACATCGGAAACATTGACTATATAATACCATATTATCATATAAATAAAGGGGAGAATAACGATGAAAAAATCAATGCGCTCCGTGTCGGCTGTTCTTGCAGGCTTGATTTTGCTTTCATCTGTGTCATGCTCTGAAAATTCCGCATCGGATGAAACAGCAAGCGAAACAGTATCAAACGCAGCTGAAACATATGAGGAGACTGCAGTCGAAGAAGAAACCAAAAAATATCTTGATGATTTGCCTGAAACATTGAACTTCGCCGAATTAAACCGCCGTCTAAACTTTTCTGTATAGCAGATTTAATTCTATTT
>CAZWLL010000021.1:0-38992 GCA_964634795.1 uncultured Ruminococcus sp.
CTATTGTCGTGCGGATTTACCGATACGTATAGATACTTCTATCCGAATAAAGCCGACGCATATACATGGTGGTCGTATATGTTTAACTCACGTGAGAAAAATGTCGGATGGCGCATAGATTATTTTATAACATCTGATGTACTTAACGACAGACTGATAGATGCCGAGATACATTCCGATATTTACGGAAGTGACCATTGCCCGATCAGCCTGAATATAGATTTATAAGTGTGCGATGCCGTAATCGGTAAAAAACTCTGTTTTATATCATGTATGTATATAAAACAGAGCTTTTTCACTAACGGAAGTTATGTAAATATTAATAATTTCTTATTGAAAACGCTGCCGTAATACTATATAATCAGAATAATATCTTTTATATGGGGTAATATATGCCTGCTTCACAGAAAAACAGTGAAAACAGTAAAGAAGGATTTCTTACTGCATTTATAAAATCCAGTCTCATATTGTCATCGCTTGACAGGTTTACAAAATATATATACACTCTTTTGCAGAGAGGTTTTTTCGGATTTATTTTTACAGGGTATAATAATCACCTGAAAACAACCATTCCCGAAAGATTTTCGAAAACCAAATTCGCATCACATGAGAGGGAATTCCGTTACGGTACATGCCGCAGAATCGAATCCAGTGTAATAATCGCAGGTGTGTCGTATATTATGAAATTCCTGCTCGGATGTCGATTGAAAGTATTCGGAGCATTTTTTTCATCCTTTGGATTATATACGACTGTTATCGCATTTATATCATCGATAATCGAAAACAATATAGCGGGATTGACGGAAAACACGGATGTTATGTTTTCGATTATTCTGATTCTGTCATCCGTTCCGCTTATAATGTCTCGAAAAAGCTTGTCGGAATCGCTTTTGTCATCGGTTACGGGAAGATTTATAATTAACATTACAGGTTACACGGAAAACGAGGTCTCGAATGTTGCGGGTGACGGAGGACGAGTAAATTCCGCTTTTCTCGTTGGTATAATTTGCGGCGCACTTACCTACAGAATTTCTCCGATTTATATTTTCGCGGTATTGGCATGTCTTGCAGCCGCATACCTTGTTTTGATAAGACCCGAGCTCGGAGTTGTGGCGATGTTCTTCTTTATGCCGTGGCTTCCGACAATGGCACTTGCGGCTCTCGTGATATATACGACTTTATGTTATTTTATTAAGCTGTTTCGCGGAAAAAGAATATTCACACTTGAACCGATAGATATTGTGGTATGTGCGTTTGCCTTGATGCTGTTTTCGGGCGGATTCATTTCTCTCTCCGACAGCTCGATAAAACCCGCACTGCTTTTCGTGTGCCTGCTGTGTGCATACTTCCTTACTGTAGAATTGATTAAGACAAGAGAATGGCTGATAAGATGCTCGACTGCGTGTGTGGCATCTGCGGTGCTGGAGTCACTGTACGGCATATTCCTTTATTTTACCGGAGGCGGATATTCATCACAGGCATGGCTTGACAGCGACATGTTTACTTCCATAGGCGGACGTGCCGTAGGTTCGCTTGAAAATCCGAATATGCTCGGTGAATATCTTATATTGATAATTCCGATAGCATTTGCGATGCTTATAGGACGCGGAGAAGGAATGCGCCGTACAAGTGCATTCATTTCAATCGGAATTTTAGGCTCATGTCTTGTTTTAACGTGGAGCCGCGGTGCATGGCTCGGTTTAATGCTTGCGATTGTCGTAATGATGTTTATGTGGCACAGCAGATCACTGTGGCTTGTTATCATAGGCGTGCTGTCGCTTCCTTTTGTGACATCGGTGCTGCCTCAAAATATTATCTCGAGATTTACGAGTATAGGAAACCTTTCCGATTCATCAACGTCTTATAGAGTACACATATGGCATGCAACCGTTGATATGATAAAAGACAACTTCTGGAGCGGAGTAGGAATAGGAGAAGGTGCGTGGGATCGCATATACCCGCTGTACTCTTATATGGGAGTTGAGGCTGCCCCGCATTCTCATAATTTGTATCTTCAGATATGGCTTGAACTGGGTGTCTTCGGTTTATTGATTTTTTTAGTATTTGCTTTTATGCTGTACAGCTCCGGGTTTACGCTTTTCTCAGCCCTTTCCGACTCGAGCTTGACTTTGAAAAATGAGCTGAGAGAGAACTTTGTTTTCAAAACAGACGGAAACGAGGATTGCCCGTCGGGGCTTGGAATGAGTCAATCAAAAACTCAATTGCGCATATCATGCGCGGGGCCGCTGTGCGGAATAATTGCAGTGCTTGCACAGGGAATGACAGACTATATATGGTATAACTACAGGCTCTATCTTATGTTTTGGCTTGTTTGCGGACTTGCATCCGCGTATATTCGAAACGGTTTTTCAATGATTGATAATGATAAAATGATGTCGGCAGAAGAAGACTCCGGATATATCGACTTACTCCTCGGTTCTTCAAAACGAAAATCCGGAAAAATGAAAGGCACGAATAAAGATGAATAAAAACAGAAAACTTCGTTTTAACGCCATTGATGTTTTAATATTACTGCTCATTGCTGCAGTTGTGTATGTTTTGATTAATGTTTTTCTGAAAAACTCCGATTCGGCACAGAACACCGATTCCGTTAATTATAAAACAATACAATATGTTGTTGAAATAGCGAACCTTGATGAAAGATTCGCTCAATCGGTAAAAGCCGGTGACAGTGTTCAGGATGCGATAGAGAAAAAGAACATCGGTACCGTGGTGGGAGTGCAGTCTGAACCGTATAAGCAAAGCAACTTCAGCTATGAGGAAAACAAGGAAGTTATATCTGAAGTAGAAGATAAAATCTCCATGAAAATCACAATAGAAGCCGAGGCTGTCGATACCGAAACTGCATATACGGTTAACGGATATCAAATACTTGTCGGTAAGCAGTTCAGTCTTATGCTTCCGGAAATGTATGCCGTAGGATATTGCATTGATTTGAATGACAGCAATTAATCCTTAAAAAGGAGTTAGTATGACACAATTTATTTTCAGCGCAGTAGCAATTGTATGTGCGATGCTTCTCGCGTATACCACTACACCTATTGTGCGTGTTCTCGCGTTTACGATAGGTGCGGTTGACGTACCGTTAGATAACCGCAGAATGCATAAAAAGCCTATTCCGCGTATAGGAGGATTGGCTATATATCTTAGCTTTTTGATTACAACGCTTTTGTTTTGCGATATAAGCAAACAGCTTGTCACAATCTGGGTAGGCGGAGCCGTGCTTGTTGTTCTCGGAATACTCGATGATATTTACCGCTTGAATGCGTGGCTGAAGTTTGTAATTCAGATTGCCGCAGCCGGATTTGCCGTATGGAACGGATGCGTCATCGACCACATCAATCTCGGCGGTGCATATATACATCTCGGTTATTTCAGCATTCCGCTTACTATACTCTGGATAGCGGGTTTAACTAATGCGATTAATTTCATAGACGGACTGGACGGTCTTGCGTGCGGTGTTTCCGCAATATCTTCTTTTTCGCTCATGATAGTTGTTCTTTTGAACGGGGATATCGTAAGCACAGTTGTTTTCGGGATTCTGTTCGGCTCATGCCTCGGATTTCTGCCGTTCAATTTGAACCCCGCAAGGATTTTTATGGGAGATACAGGTGCGTTGTTCCTCGGTTATTCGCTTGCGGTAATGTCAATCAGCGGAGTTTTCAAGCTTCACGCGGTACTTGCTTTTATAGTGCCGCTTATAGTATTCGCAATACCGATATTCGATGCATTTTTCGCTATAATCAGGCGATTAGCTGCGGGAAAGAGTCCTTTCTCACCCGATCGCGGTCATCTTCATCATAAGCTTATAGATATGGGGTTCACCCAAAAGGAATCGGTGAAGCTGATATACGCAACATGTGCAATGCTGGGCCTTGTGGCGATTTTCTGCACAGAGTCGATGTTTAAAAATATGCGTGTCATCAAGTCCGTAAGCATAGCAGTTATAGCGATTGTTTTGTTTGCCGTAAACTTTATGATTTTACGCAATCCGAATTTACGCCGTCATTCCGGTATTATAGAAGATGATATGACAATATCCGACTACATAAGCGAGCTTGATCCCGAAAAAGCCAAGAAAATAGAAGAACATAACGGCGCGACTAAGGAAGAAATTATCGAAATAGAAAAAAGCATAAACAGTAAAAAAGATGATGCTGAAAAAGAAAACAAACAGGAATAAGACGCGTTCTTTGATAATTGTTTCTGTTGCTGCGGTAATACTGATTTTGTTCTCTGTTTTAATCGGAATATACATAGCAAATGACAGAATTCCGGAATTTATACGTATTATATTCGGCATGAGTCGAGAAGAAAATACCGAAACGGCAACAGCGGCAATTCCCGATATAGTATCCGATAACGGGGAAGAGGAACAATACGCTTATTTCGATTTATCCGCAGAAGAAATGTTCTCACTGCTTCATGAGAACGAGTCGTACTGCAGAAGGCTGAGAATTATTTCATCGTATGAAAGTGAAAGAAATGTTGCGTCATACACAATTACGGTGAAGGGAAATACATTTAAATCCGAGTGCGCGTCGTCCACGATGATAGGCAGCGGTGATGAACTGTATATTTCATCGCCGGCAGGAGAGTTTATAACGAGTGTCAGCACAGATGTATACTCGGAGGTAGGTATCGTATCACTCGAGGAAGTCAAAAATTCGATTGAAGGCAATAATTATAAATTATCATTCGGTACGGATAAGAGAAGCATAAAAGTCATACTATATGACGAGAACGGAATACCGACCGATGAATTTGAAATATCGACGGAAAACGGAATTGTCACTACAGAGTATCATTACAATAACGGTGTAATATACAGAGCGGTTGTAACAGATTCGATAAGTGATTATGACGGCGATGATTTTGTTATTACGAAAGGATAAGCTATGGAAAAAGGCAAAAAACTCGGAACATTGGATATTTTTATCATTGTCATACTTGTTGTTTGTATTGTAAGTATAGGATTCAGATATTTTACCGATAAAAATTCCGATGTATCTGAAAACACACAGCTTGAAAACTATACGGTTTCTTTTAAAGTAATGGGAATACGTGATTCTTCGGCACGAAACTATATGAATAAGGGAACTAAGTTTTATATTGATGATACGAATACATACATAGGAACAATAAGTGATGACAGTATTACGATTACAGACGCAATGAAGTATTATTCCGCCCTTGACGGTTCATCGGTAGCCGCTACGAATACAGGTACGGGCGATTTATACAAGGTTGATGTGGAAGCTTCGTTTGATACGCAGGGTATAACGGATTCGAACGGACGATTTCTTCTCGGAGGCAACCAATATATCGGCGAAAATCAGGAAATTATGATACACAGCAAGTATCTTTCGATAACAATACTTATTACCGATATAACCAAGACGAGATAAATTATACTAAAACAAAATATGCCGTAATTAAACGTAAAGAATTTAATTACGGCATATTTTATTTAATCGCATATAAGGTAATATCCCACATCGGGATACATTTGACTCTTCTCAAGTAAAGCTTGTGTGACGGCAGAAGAGTGTGAATTTTAAATATCAGTGAGAAGATATCATCGGTTTTATGGTAGAGAGATACCGCCATGTCAGGCCGGCATCTTTTTATAAGCTCATACCCTCCGTTCAAGGCTTCGTCTTCAGAGCCTTCGATGTCCAATTTAATAAAATCAATGTCGGTGTCGGCAAAATATGTATCCGGTGCTATACATTGCATTGTATATGTTTTAGCACGATGGTTTTTTCCGTTTTCTCCCGCTCCGCGGCTGCCGGATGATGAATACTCAACAGTGCCGTTGCGGTCGGACAAAGCGGCATTTATCGGAATAATACGGCATTTATGCTCACTGTCTGCATATGCTTGCAGTTTTGTGAATGTTTTAGGATCAGCTTCAACCGCATAGATGATATCGGGTGATAATGCTTCGGCAAATGCCGCGGCACTGTCACCTTTATACGCTCCTCCATCGATAATTTTCGAGATGTGCTTATCCGCGAAAAGATTATTCAATGTCGTTTGCTGTTCTTCCGTTCTCAAAAGATACTGCAGCTTTCCGCTGAGTCTGAAGTTAATCACATCATCAAACAGCATAACCGACATGTCATCGTGCAGCATGGAACGTGCACGTGACAGCTCGTCTGTGTGTCTTTCAAAGTAGCTTTTATCAAAAAGCTCACCTCCGTACAGCGGAACATCGGGTATAATCAGCTCATGACGTCTGTCAAGCTCTTCTATAAAGCTGCGTACACTGTCGAGAGTGGTTCCGAAAGCGAGGAGCACCACTATATCATTGCCGTATTTCGATATTACATCCGAGTAAGAGAGGACGGGAAAATCATGAAAGCAGCGGCTGCGAACAAATCCGTCGGAAGCGAATATACCGTCGAGGGCAACATTGTATGAATCAAGAGCGGATATTATTTTGTCGGCTCCGTTGCCTGTACCGTATAAGAATATCGGCTTATCGTGATTCTGAAGTCTCTCCCAAAGAGATTGTTTGATATATTCTGCCATCTTTATTCGATTCCGTAAAATTTCGCCGCGGTATTCCAGAGAATATTCTCACGTTCTTTTTCGGTAAGATTTAATCGCATGAATAATTTCAGCTCATCTTCAATACCGGCAACAGGATAATCCGTACCGAACATTACTTTATCTGATCCGAATTTTTTTACCATTCTTTGAGCATGCTCAGGTGTTATATATTCAAGAACGCTCGCAATGTCAAACCAAAGATTCTCATAACCGGGCAAGAGCATTTCGGCGTCTCCCCAGGCTTTATAACCGCCCATATGAGCCGCTACAACACGTAAGCGAGGGAAATCCTTGAGTACATTAACGAGCTTTAAAGGCTCCGAGAAACGATACATCGGTCTGTTGTCTCCCATGTGAAGATATAACGGCATATCCTTTGCTGTCAATATCTCATATAAAGGATAAAGCTTCCTGTCATCTATGTCTATGCTTTGAATGTCCGGATGAATTTTTACACCCTTCAGACCAAGCGAGATACAGCGGTTAATCTCTTTTTCGAAATCAGGATAGTCCTGATGCATGCCGGCATAACCGATTGTTTTAAAACCATGCGAGCGCGACAATTCCGCAAGCGCGGCAATGGATGAGTTTACTTTTTCAACCTGTCTTGCGTTGGTCGCAACCGAAAAAAGCAAAAAACCTTCTACATTGTTTTTTCGTGCTTCTTCTTCAAGATCTTCATATGTTCCGTTGCCTTCGAGATCGAATTCGTAAAAATTCGATAAGCTGTCACATGCTCTGCTTGCAATTGCGTTGGGGTAGGTGTGTGTATGGGTGACAAAAATTCTGTACATTTAAAATACCTTGATTTTTATTATATAATGTGATACAATCTATACAATAACATATTATAACACAACAGAAGGAGAATTGCAATGGATTGCTTGTTTTGCAAAATAATATCAGGTGAAATTCCGTCGACAAAGGTATACGAGGACGAAAACATATATGCGTTTAAGGATATAAATCCCGAGGCGCCTTGCCATGTTCTTGTGATTCCGAAAAAGCATATTGCGTCAATGGATGAAATTAACGAAGACAACAGTGAGTATGTGGCAAAGATATTCGAGAAAATACCCGCGATTGCTAAACTCGGAGGAGCGGAAAACGGTTACAGAGTAATATCAAATTGCGGAGATGATGCGGGTCAATCGGTTCATCACCTTCACTTCCACATAATAGGCGGCTGCAAGCTTCCGCTGCATGTTTTCCCCGAAAAGGAATAAAAAAACAAAAAGAGGATTTGCATCCTCTTTTTTGTTTTAGTCTTTAACAAATTCATTGTAAATAGCTCTTAACGCATTGTCAAAGTCAGCCTCGTCAATGCCTAAGATTATATTCAGTTCAGATGATCCCTGATCTATCATGCGGATATTAATTCCCGCATCGGCAACAGCCTTGAAAACACGAACCGCGATGCCTTTGGAGCGAACCATGCCTCTCCCTACAACCGCGATTAACGCGAGATTTTCTTCGATAGAGACCGTGTCGGGCTCAACCATCTGGCATATGCGGTTTATGAGACGTTCTTTATTGTCGGATATTTCCGCTTTACTCAGAATTACACTCATAGTATCGATACCCGACGGCAGATGTTCGAACGATAAATTTTCTTTTTCTATAGCTTCGAGTACCTTTCGGCCGAACCCTTTTTCGGAATTCATAAGTGCTTTCTCTATGGTAATAACGCAAAAGCCCTTCTTACCCGCAACACCGGTGATAACGTTTTCCGAGTCATAATTATCGGTGTGTGACACTATCATAGTGCCGGGATCATTTTCGTCGTTGGTGTTCCTTATGTTTATCGGAATACCCGCGAATCTGACGGGGAATATGGCGTCTTCATGCAGGACTGTTGCGCCCATATACGACAGCTCTCTTAATTCACGATATGTAATACATTTGATAGTTTTCGCGTTGGGAATGATTCTCGGGTCAGCCATAAGAAAACCGTTTACATCGGTCCAGTTTTCATACAAATCAGCGTACACGGCACGAGCGACAATTGAACCTGTGATATCGCTGCCTCCTCGTGAGAACGTACGGATAGTACCGTTTGGCTGTGAACCGTAGAATCCCGGTATAACTCCGTTCTCGTGTTTTTTCATTTCTTCCGACAATAATGAATTAGTCAATTCCGAATCGAATGTGCCGTTGTCGTGAAATTTTATATAATCGGCGGGATCTATAAAATCATATCCGAGGTATGCCGCAAGAATTATACCGTTTAGGTATTCTCCGCGGCTGGCAGCGTAATCACGTCCCGCATGATGCAGAACAGCCCATTTTATATGCTCATATTCACCGGACAGATTGAGGTCGATATTCAATTCTCTGATTATTGAATTGAATCTTTCTTTTACCGAATCGAATAAGCTGTCGAATTCTTCCGCATTGCAGGAACTGTTATAACAGCCATATAACATATCAGTCACTTTAGTGTCTCCGGAGAATCTTTTGCCGGGAGCGGATGGAACAACAAATTTACGCGCGGGATCGTTCTTTATTATTTTTCCGACCTTTTGGAAATGCTCGGCATCCGCAAGGGAGCTTCCGCCGAATTTTACGACTTTAATGTTGAAATTATTCACTTTAATTATCCTCGGAAATATTATATTTTGCGGAAATCCGAATGATTAACATTGGACTGGCATGAATTCGGATTTCCTCATGCGGAGATAATAATGTTATATTAGTAAATCTTATAACATGTAATAGTTGATGACGTTGACAAAGAATTGACTATGTAGTATAATATGCTAAAGTTATTATTAGGAGCAAAGATTATGAAAGATACTGTTTTTTCTTCAGCTGATATACTGATTCCGCTTTTTTCAAATGATAAAGATAAAATGGAAAAATGGTCTGTTATAGCTTGTGATCAGTTTACATCCGAAGAAGAGTATTGGAGAAAATGCCGTGATATTATAGGTGAATCTCCGTCGACACTTGACTATATATTACCCGAGGTATACATAGGAAGCGATAGAGAAAACGAAATGCTGTCGTATATCAAACAGCATTGCGATAAATTTAACGAAGGTGAAATGCGGCTGATAAAAGGTATGATTTACGTCAAGCGCCGCCTGCCTAACGGAAAAATAAGACGCGGTATAATCGGAAAGCTTGATTTGGAAAGATACGATTATAACAAAGGCTCAACTTCACCGATAAGAGCTACCGAGGAGACGATAATATCAAGAATTCCTTCAAGAGGAAAGATACGCGCGTTCTCGAAAATAGAACTTCCGCACATACTTATTCTTGTGAGTGATAAGACATTGTTTGACACAGCCGAAAGTGAAGCACATGATAAACTGTACGATTTCGAGCTTATGCAGGGCGGAGGACACATAGAAGGATACAGCATAGAAGAGAAGGGGGATAGCCTCGCAAGATTTTCCGATGCAATCGAGAAATATGAAAAATCACATGACGGAGATGTCATGTATGCCGTGGGTGACGGCAATCATTCGCTTGCCGCCGCAAAAGCACATTGGGAAAAGCTGAAGGAAAACGGAGCGGACGAAAACCATCCCGCAAGATACGCTCTGTGCGAATTGACACCGCTAGATGATGATTCATTGGAGTTTGAGCCGATTTACAGACTTCTCAAAAACTGCGACACGAAAAAATTCATGAAGGAACTGCATGCTATAACAGCACATGATAATAATCTGTCTCAAAAGATTACCGTTGTAACAAAAGACGGTAAGGAAGAGCTTGCGTTTATCAGTGCCGCGCATCCGCTCACCCAGGGTACTCTTCAAAAATTCATCGATGAATATATCGAGAGAAACCCTGAGACTGAATGTGATTATATTCACGGTACGGAAGCACTTGAAAAGCTTGCAGGCGGAGAAAACTGTGTCGGATTTATATTCGACGGAATAGATAAATCCGAGCTTTTCGATTATATCAAAAAGTACGGTACTCTTCCGCGCAAGACTTTTTCAATGGGAGAAGCCGAAAGCAAAAGATATTATCTTGAGGCAAGAAATATTAAGGAAACATTGATTTAATGTTGATTTTGCGTGGAAAGCCTGCAATTACAGTCTTTCCACGCAAAATTTCGAATTATGAAGTGCAGGCTTAATATTTGAGAGGGAATACTCCCTCTCTTTTTTATGTGCTTCTATTAATTATACAGGTTTCAGAACGCGAATTATACCGTCAACTTTTTCGATACTGTTAATAATATCATCATTTACATCAGCCGAAACGTCAACCAATGTGCATGCGTAATTTCCTCTCGAGCGGTTCAGCATATTCTCTATGTTTATATTTCTCGAAGAGAAGGCAGTCGAAATATGAGAAATCATATTCGGAATATTCTTATGTAAAATTACAATACGCTGTGCGTTGCTTAACGGCATTTCAACTGTAGGATAGTTTACGCTGTTGCGTATGTTGCCGTTTTCAAGATAGTTAATCAGCTCATCCGCTGCCATTGATGCGCAATTGTCCTCGCTTTCTTCGGTAGAAGCTCCGAGGTGCGGAATGGCAATTACACCCTTCATTCCGGCGGTTCTTGCATTCGGGAAATCCGTTACATAACGTCTTATTTTACCCGATGCGAGAGCGTTTTCAATTGCATCGTCATCGACAAGAGCGTCTCTTGCGAAATTCAATACTATAGCGCCGTCTTTCATCAAACCGATGGTATCGGCATTAATCATATGCTTGGTGTTGACAAGAGGATCACTGTCGGTTATCAAAGGAGTATGAAGTGAAATAAAATCGGAATTCTTCAGTATTTCTTCACGTGAATCGACTCTCTTAACCGCTCCGGATAATTTCCATGCGGAATCAACAGAAATATACGGGTCGAATCCCAATACTTCCATTCCGAGAGCTACAGCGGCATTTGCGAGAGGACCGCCTATAGCACCTAATCCGATAATTCCCAGTGTTTTGCCGAGCAGCTCGGTACCTGCGAATTTGCTTTTTTCTTTTTCAACGAGCTTTGCTATATCAGGCTCATTTGACGCTTCTTTGACCCAGTTGATGCCGCCGACTACATCTCTGCAGGCAAGCAGCATACCGCATATTACAAGCTCCTTAACGGCGTTTGCGTTAGCTCCCGGAGTGTTGAATACTACAATGCCTTTTTCAGCGCATTCGTCAATGGGAATGTTGTTTGTTCCCGCTCCGGCTCTAGCAATAGCCTTGAGCTCATTTCCGAAAGTCATAGAATGCATGTCTGCCGAGCGAACCATAATCGCATCGGGAGATGTTATGCTGCTGTCAACCTCGTATTTGCTGCGAGGAAATTTATCTGTACCGCAGGATGCGATTTTATTCAGTAAGTTAATTTTAATCATAATAGCCTCTTTTAGTTTTTGGGATTATTCAGTGCAAATGCTTTCATGAAGTCAACTAATGCTTCAACTCCCGAATACGGCATAGCGTTGTAAATGGATGCTCTCATACCGCCGACGGAACGATGACCTTTCAAATTCTTAAGTCCTGCGGCAGATGCTTCGGACGCGAATTTTTTATCGAGTTCTTCTTTGCCTGTGATGAATGTTACATTCATTAAAGAGCGGCTTGATTTCTTTACGGGAGCAATGTAGTAATCCTGTGAGTCAAGATATGAGTAAAGAAGTGCGGCTTTTTTCTCATTCATTTTTTTCATTTCTTCAAGTCCGCCGAGCTCAAGAAGCCATTCGTAAACTAAGCCTGCCATATAAATCGCATAACACGGCGGAGTGTTGTACATAGAATCGTTTTCCGCCATAAGAGACCAGTTGAGCATTGAGGGAGTTATAGGATTTACCCATCCGAGAAGGTCATCACGTACGATAACGACGGTAAGACCTGCGGGTGCCATATTCTTTTGAGCTCCCGCGTAAATTACGCCGAATTTAGATACATCTACAGGCTCCGAGAGAATGCACGATGACATGTCGGCAACAAGGGGAATGTCACCGGTATCGGGAATGTAATTGTATTTTGTACCGTAGATGGTGTTATTGAAGCAGATATGTACATAGTCTGCGTCTTTTCTGAATGAATCACGTGTAGTAAGCGGTACTTCCGAGAAATTCTGATCCTTTGAGGATGCGGCTATCGCACAGTCACCGTACTTTAAGCCTTCTTTATATGCTTTAGTTGAAAATTGACCTGAAAGGATGTAGTCCGCTTTTCCGGTTTTCATAAGGTTGAGCGGTACGGAGGCGAATTGAGTTGACGCACCGCCCTGTAAAAACAATACCTTATAATTATTCGGTATATTCATAAGCTTTCTGAAATCGGCTTCCGCTTTTTGAATAATTGCCTCGAAATCAGAACTGCGGTGACTCATTTCCATTACGGACATGCCGCTGTTTTTATATAGAACAAGTTCGGATGCGGCCTTTTCAAGTACGGCAAGGGGCAGCATAGAAGGGCCGGCCGAAAAATTATATACTCTCTCCATAATGTGTAACCTCCGAGATATAGAATAATGTTATAACAGACTATAAAATACATTTATGCTGGTGGTATAATTATACCGTACATTTGTATAAATGTCAATCTGTTTCAATTTAATTTTATAACAAGAAATAGGTATAATTTATACCGTATTTTATGCAAGTAGAAATAAAAACAACATATCGGTATAAAAGAATGAATTAACTTAATATAAATCGGAACTAATCATAACCGCATTTCGTCAATATAGTATAAATCAATTTAGTGCGTTTGGGAGAAATCATATGAAAAACAAATTATTATCAATAATTCTCTTTATGCAGTGTATTCTGCTTGTTTCATGCACTTCTTCAAGCTACACAGCGAGCAGTGATGCATCCTTGAATTATCGTGTGGACGACAATTACGGTGTATATGCAGAGGAAGAAATTGAATATGCGGCTGAAACCGTTGAGGCATCCGATATGAGTTATTCGGATTCTGAGAGTGCCGGCAATGATTTATCGGAAAGGAAAATAATAACAACCGCAAGCCTTTCATACCAAACACAGGCTTATGATGAGTTTGTCTCCTCGCTTACACAATGCATTACGGAGTATAACGGATACATTGAATCAACCGAAATGTACGGAAACGGATTGTATTCAACATACTCGAGCAGAAGTGCATACATAACAGCAAGAGTTCCCGCTGACAGCTACGATGCGTTTATGACAAGTGCATGCTCTCTCGGAACATTGACATATCGCACCGAAAGCCGAGATGATATAACGATGACATACGTTGATGTCGAGAGCCATATAGCGGCTCTTGAAAGTGAACGTGATGCGCTCATGTCGCTGATGGAAAAGGCGGAGTCGCTATCCGATGTAATAGATTTACAAACAAGACTGACGGAGGTTAACTATGAACTTGATTCATATAATTCTCAGCTCAGAAAATACGATAATCTTATATCTTACTGTACGGTTAACATAAACGTAAGTGAGGTTGTGCGTGAGGTTATCCCGGAAGAAGCTATGACCTTCGGCGAGAGAATATCGAACGGTCTTGAGGAATCGTTTATTGACATAGCGGACGGTGCAAAGGAGTTCGCGGTTTGGTTTATTACATCTTTGCCGTATATTGCAATATGGGCTGTTGTGATTATAATAATAATCGTTATTATCAGATGCACAGTGAAGAGAAAACGTTCGGGTAAATTAAGTAAAAAGAAGGTAGACGAGCTTGTCAGAAAAGCTAAAGAAAATAACGATGCGGAAAATGTCGATAAAAAGGATAATTAAAGCGTTTGTGATATTTTGCGTTATTTGCTTAGCTGTAATAACAATCGCGAACATAATAATGTGTGTGTCTGTTAAGGACCTTATTGTCACTGCGGAATATGCGGAGGAATACAATGCCGACTGTATATTGGTACTCGGAGCAGGGGTACGAGATGACGGAACGCCGAGCCTCATGCTTCGTGACAGATTGCTGACTGCTATAGAATTATATAAGAACGGAAGCGCTCCGAAGTTGCTTATGAGCGGTGACCACGGAAGAACGGATTATAACGAGGTTGCCTGTATGAAAAGCTTTGCCGTTGAGCATGGGGTGCCGGAGGACGATATTTTTCTTGATCATGCGGGCTTTTCGACATATGAATCCGTAGTTCGTGCCGAAAAAGTATTCGGAGCCGAAAAAGTGATAATCGTTACACAGAAATATCATATGTATAGGGCATTATATGATGCGTGTGCTTTTGATATGGAGTGCATAGGAGTTGCAGCAGCAGGTCAGGCTTATCGCGGACAAAGTATACGCGACGTGAGAGAGGTTATCGCACGCACAAAAGATCTTATCTTCACGGTAATAAAGCCGAATCCCACGTATCTCGGTGAGAGCATATCGCTTGAGGGAAGCGGAACGGTTACGTGGGACTGAATTCTGTTCCTGTTTTACCGAATTATGAAATCCTCTTATTCTATTAAAGACGGTAGAGTAAGAGGATTTTTTCATATCGGAGTATAATGTGAAGTGTCAAACTAAAAAATCGTTTTAATTTACCCTATAAGATAAAATGTTATGAAGATTATTCTTGAAAAAAAAACTTTAATGTGATATAATTATATATGATTTTTAAAATAGCAAAATACTATGTGAATATGTTTTTAAACGTTATTTTTAGTATTTTATAGAAAGAGCGTGTTGAATGACAGAGATTAATTTGCGACAGTCCTATCTTGATGCGAAAAAAGCACTGTTCGATAAGTATTACGAAAAATTAAATGCCAAACAGAGAGAAGCTGTTTATCACATAAACGGTCCCCTTCTTATATTAGCCGGTGCGGGCAGCGGAAAAACCACTGTACTTGTAAATCGTCTCGCGTATATAATTCGTTACGGAGACGCGTATAATTCGAATTACTATCCCGCAGATTTAAACGAAGAATTACTCGGCGAAATGAAGTCCGCTCTTAACTTAGAGCATGATAAACTCGGTGAGTATCTCGGAAAGTTCGCACAGAATCCGCCGCAGGCATGGCAGGTTATGGCGATTACCTTCACGAATAAAGCGGCACGTGAAATAAAAGAACGTATATCCGCAATATTCGGTGCCGACAGTAAAGAGGCATCAGAGATTAAAACAGGCACCTTCCATTCCATTTGCGTGCAGATACTGCGCAAATACGGTGATAATATCGGATACGACCGTAATTTTACGATATGCGATACCGATGACAGCAAAAAGCAGATATTATTATGCATGAAACAGCTGAATATAGATGAGAAGCTGCTTCCCGTAAAAACAGTACAGAACGCAATCAGCCGTGCCAAGGATAAGCTGACAGGTCCGGAAGAATATATGGCAAACGCCGGAACCGACATGAAATTCAAGCAGATTGCTCAAATATATGAGCTGTATGCGGCAAAGCTGAAATCGCAGAATTTGCTTGACTTTGATGACATTATTATGCAGACCGTTCGTCTTTTGACTGAATGTGACGATGTAAGAACACTCCTTCAGAATCGGTATAAATATATATCGGTAGATGAATATCAGGATACAAACTCCGCTCAGCTTGAGCTTACCTTATTGCTTTCCGCGAAAAATAAAAATATAATGGTTGTCGGAGATGACGACCAGAGTATTTATAAATTCCGCGGTGCGGTAATTGAGAATATCCTTAATTTCGATAAGAATTACGATAATACGGCTGTAATTAAGCTTGAAGAAAATTATCGTTCTACACAGAATATTTTAAATGCCGCCAATAGCGTCATTGCCAACAATTCCGGAAGACTCGGAAAGACTTTGTGGACGAGCGGCAATGAGGGAGACAAAATAGTTATAAAGAATCTCGGAAACCAGAATGACGAGGGAAGATATATTGCCGAGATTGTAACAAACGGTATTAAAGACGGCGGCTCGTATAAGGATTATGCTGTTTTGTACAGAACAAACGCTCAGTCGAGAGCGGTAGAGCAAGCGTTTGCAAAGAGCGGTATTCCGTATCGTATGCTCGGCGGTATGCGTTTCTTTGAGCATGCCGAAGTAAAGGATATCATAGCGTATCTCGCACTGATAAATAACCCGAATGACGATTTGCGTCTCCGCAGAATTATAAATACACCTCGCCGCGGTATCGGAGAAAAATCAATACAGATTGCGGAAGCACTTGCTCAAGAGGAAGGCTGCCAGCTTTTGGAATTTTTGCGCAGAGTAAAAAGGTATTCGGCAATATCATCCGCAACGGCTAACCAGATGGTTAACTTTGTTTATATGATTGATAAATTCAGAGAGTTCGCCTCTTCCATGAAACCGTCTGAGCTTATCGAATATGTTGTTCAGGAATCCGGATACAATAAAATGCTCAGTGAAATGACTGATATTGTAGACAGAGATAATCGTATAAATAATATCGGAGAGCTTGTCTCAGCCGCGAGAATTTATGAGGAGGGAACGGAAGAGCCCTCTCTTGTAGAGTTCCTCGAGGATGTTGCATTGGTATCCGATGTCGATAAGTACGATGAAAACGCCGATGCTGTTGTACTCATGACTATACATTCCGCAAAAGGACTTGAATTTCCGATTGTATTCCTGCCGGGAATGGAAGAGAACATTTTCCCGAGCTTCCAGACACTGCTATCCCCTGAGGAAATAGAGGAAGAGCGTCGTCTTGCGTACGTGGCAATAACAAGAGCAAAGAAGAAACTTTATATAACTCATGTAAGAGACAGAATGCTGAGCGGCAGAACAAGCTCAAATGAGCTTTCACGCTTCGCAAAGGAAATACCCGCAGAGCTTACGGACAGAGAAGACGAAATTCCGGGAGACGCAGAGCTCAGACAGCTGAGACAGCGCCCGGTAAAACAAAAACCTGTTAATCATTTTCTTAACGAAACCTCTAAACCGTCGCCCGCGCTCACGGCATTGAAGTCACAGAGCAGCAAAACATTGTTTAATCCCGGTGACACCGTTAAGCATATAACATTCGGAGTCGGAACTATTTTGTCAAGCAAACCGATGGGCGGCGATACGCTTTATGAAATAGCATTTGAGAAAGTCGGAACTAAAAAACTGATGGCAACCTACGCAAAGCTTGTCAAGGTTGAGTAAAAATAAAAAGAAAGTAAGAAAGGATAATCGCTTTCATGAAAAACGATAAGAAACTTGTACGTGATATTACTTCTATGAATGAGGATTTTGCAAAATGGTATACCGATATTTGCAAAAAGGCTGACCTCGTCGATTATTCCAGTGTAAAAGGCTGCATGATAATTCGCCCTTACGGTTATGCGATTTGGGAAAACATACAGAAGATACTTGACGGTAAATTCAAGGAAAACGGTGTTGAAAATGTGTATATGCCTCTTTTCATTCCCGAATCTCTTCTTCAAAAAGAAAAAGATCATGTAGAAGGCTTTGCCCCCGAGGTTGCATGGGTAACACACGGAGGCACTGAACCTCTCACCGAAAAGCTTTGCGTGCGTCCTACATCGGAGACACTGTTCTGCGAGCATTTTTCGAATATAATTAAATCGTACAGAGACCTTCCCAAGCTTTATAATCAGTGGTGTTCTGTTGTAAGATGGGAAAAGACAACTCGTCCCTTCCTTCGTACTCGTGAGTTCTTATGGCAGGAAGGCCATACTATGCATGCAACTGCAGAGGAAGCACGAGATTATACAATTAAAATGCTTAATGTATATGCGGATTTTCATGTTAATGACCTTGCGATTCCCGTCATCAAAGGCGCTAAAACTCCTTCCGACAAATTCGCAGGTGCTGAAGATACATACTGTATAGAAGCTATGATGCATGACGGCAAGGCACTTCAGGCCGCAACCTCGCATTACTTCGGCGACGGCTTCGCTAAGGCTTTCGATATACATTATACCGACAAGGATAATACTTTGCATACACCTCATCAGACGTCATGGGGAAGCACCACACGTATGATAGGCGGTATCATTATGACACACGGTGATGATAACGGTCTTGTTTTGCCTCCGGCAATTGCTCCGATACAGGTTGTGATTATCCCTGTTGCTATGCATAAAGAAGGAGTACTTGAAGCCAATACAGCCCTTTACAATAAGCTGAAGGATAAATTCAGAACAAAGCTTGATGACAGTGACAACAGCCCCGGATGGAAGTTTGCCGAATATGAAATGCGCGGTGTTCCGGTAAGAATCGAAATGGGTCCCAGAGATATCGAAAACGGCGAATGCGTTATCGTAACACGCTACAACATGGAAAAGACCGTTGTTAAGCTTGAGAATATCGAAGAGGTTCTTGAAGCAAAGATGAAAGAGATTCGTGACGGTATGTACGCGAAGGCTCTCGAAAACCGCGAAAGAAGAACATACTCATGCACATCCATCGATGAGATAAAGGAAGCGCTCACACACGGAGACGGTTTCGTAAAGGCTATGTGGTGCGGTGATGAAGCCTGTGAGGATAAGGTAAAGGAGCTTACCGGTGTTGGCTCAAGATGTATTCCGTTTGAACAGGAGCATCTTTCGGATACATGTGTATGCTGCGGCAAGCCTGCTAAGCAAATGGTATATTGGGGAATCGCTTATTAAGACAATAAATATAAACTGACATATGTTTATATTATCTTTGTGTCGAAAGAGGGGATGACTTGAAAGAATTCTCTATTACATACAATGAAAAGCTAAAGAGAATCGATCCGGTCATTCTCTTTTGCGTTCTCGGAATGAATTTAATGAGCCTGATAACGCTGTGGTCGGCGTCGGACGCATACGGTACATGGTATGTTAAAGTACAGGCGTTGGCGTCGTGTATCGGTATAGTGGGCATGACTGTTATTACCTTTATCGATTATGATGCGTTGATATCAAAGCTGAAATATGTGTTTTTTGCCGCATCGATAGGCTTAATGGTGATTGTCAGATTGTTTGGGCAGGGAAATATGGGAAATAAGAACTGGCTGCCCCTACCGTTTTTCAATCTGTCATGGCAGCCGTCTGAGTTTGTTAAGATAACATTTATGATTTGCTTTGCTCTCCATTTGGCATATCTGAAAGACAGAATAAACAAACCGCTGTCGGTTTTGCAATTGGCATTGCATGCAGGCTTGATTATAGGCTTGGTTGCGATAACGGACTTCGGAATGGCATTGGTTTATGTTGTTATTGCGGCCTTCATGCTGTTCTCGTCGGGAATGTCTTTATGGTATTTCTTCGGAGTAGGCGCATCAGTTGTGATAGCTTCCCCTTTCTTATGGCAGCATCTTTCCGAGAAACAGCAGAGACGTATTCTGGTTGGATTTAACCCCGATCTTGACCCCCTCGATAAAGGACTGCAGCAGATTGCAAGCAGACGCTGTATAATTGCAGGAGGCTTCAGAGGCGCGGGATTTTCGGGCGGAAGCAAATATTATTCTTTGCCGGAAGGCTGGTCTGACTGTTTATTCGCCGTTCTGGCGGAAAAATTCGGATTTATCGGAACGTTTTTGTATATTGCATTAATGGTTACGCTTGTGCTGCGCATTCTGTGGATTGCTAAAGGTACGAGAAAAACGTATGCTTCATATATTTGTATCGGTATAGCGGGAATGCTTATCGCTCAATCAGCGGAAAATATAGGAATGTGCCTCGGAATGCTTCCCGTTGTCGGTATCACCTTGCCGTTCTTCTCATACGGTTCGTCATCGATAATTTCAATGTACCTGTTTATAGGTATTTTGCAAAGTATATGTACGCATAATAAAAAATACTACTTTGAGCGAGAAAGAGAATAAAGCAAAAAAGAGAACCTCGAAAGGTTCTCTTTTTGCTTTAAATATAGGTACTGTTAAACAGGTACTGTTAAAAAGAAAAAAGAGAATCTCAAATGAGATTCTCTTTAAAATTAAAATTGTGAGGTTATATTATTCGTCGCCTCTGATTGATGAAACGGCTTCGTTCATTATGGAAACAACGTTTGTTATGTTGTTTGAGCCATATCTTATGTCTTTCAATTCAATAGAGTATACATGATTATTGGCTACAGCAGCTACATCAGCATATGCGGCATTGTTTAAGTAATCGTTAACATCACCGCATGTGAAGATAAATTCGGGATTAGCTGCGATGATTTCATCATCGGACATTGTGCAGAAGCCGTCGCTTGTGCATACGTTTTCAAGACCGGACGCATGAAGCAATTCTGTAACATATGTGCCGGAGCCGACTGTTTCATCGTTCATATCAATATAAGCGGAATATTTTGTAGTGTAGGAAGAGGTATTCATCTGAGCAACATTCATGACGTTTGTTACCTTCGATACCGCGTCATCGGCACTGACACCTAAAACCTTAGCGCAAAGGCGGATGAGGTTGTTGATGTCAGCAACAGATGTTGCCTGAGGAATAACGAATACGGGAATGTCTGTAGAACCTACGGAATCCTTGTCTGCTTCGTCTACAAAGATAACTTCGGGTGAAAGACCTGCAGCACCTGAAGCTTCAACTGTTGATGAAGCTGTTACGTAACTTGCGGATGTTTTATCAACAGCAGTAAGTTTTGATGAACCGCCGAGATTGTCGATAATTATTGATGCGGCAGGGGAAACGGAAACAATCTTTGTTATATTGTTCGAGAGGGTGTAGCTTTCTCCGTTTAAGCCGGAAACGATTTGAGTATCAGAGGATGTTTGAGTGCCCGCATTGATACTGATACCGCCGCTTTCTTTTTCGCCGCATGCGGAAAGCATACAGGTTAATACCATTACAAGAGAAAGAATTAATGCTAATTTTTTCATAATCAAAAGACCTTTCAATTATATTTTACATTGTGTATTGTAGCACATAATGAAAAAAAGGTCAAGAATTTTAAGTTAATTTTTTGTTCGCGGAGTGCTTTAGTTGCGCATAACGACTGCGAAAGTTTTTATGCAATACATGAGTATAAACGTACGTGCGGTTTTATTTGCTTTAAGTCATAATTCATATTTATCCGCTTGAATAGAGCCATGATTAATGCTATGATTAATAAAGAAATATTACGGAGCGAAAAAAATGGAAGAGAATAAATACCCACGTATTATCAGTGATAAAAAGTATGAAGAGTGGATAGATACATGTCCGCTTCAGATAAAGGAAATTACCATTTCACAGACAGATGAAAATTCCGATCTGATTATGAAAATTCTGACGTGTCCGTGCGGAGATTTTAATATAATCGATTTTTCGGCGGAAGCGGAGCTATATTCGTTAAGGAAAGAACATATCGGTAAAATATCTCTCGATAAGCTTTCATCCCCCGAATCTGATTCTATCAAGATTGAAGACAAAAATACTGTTTATACCGTGCCGAAAATAACCAAGGTAAGATATTCAAAAAACGGCGAGGAAGTTGAGTGGAATAATTCCGATAACTCATGCGGCAGCAAATTACCGAATCAGGAAATTTTCTGGCAGACGGACCCGCTCTACGAGCAAATAAAGCGTGAGTGTGCTGGGATAACCGATGCTAAATTTAAGCCGCTTGAAAAAGACGGTTTTTGGATATGTACATGCGGCCAGGTTAATTTGCATGACAGTGAAAAATGCGGAGCATGTCACGTTTCACTCGAGTGGCTTCACGAGCATTTAAATCCCGAATATTTGAACGCGCGCAAAGCTGTTGATGACAAGAAAAGCGAAAAGCAAATCAAGCGTGAAATAAGACAGCGCCGAGAGGGAATATCGGATAAGACAAAAGCTATTTTGATTTTGTCGGGATTCATCGTTATAATAGCATTGATTGTACTTACGTTTAAGCTTTTCATACCGTCGGCTAAATATTCGAGAGCGGAAAATGCCCTTGAAGCAGGCGAATATGATGAAGCGATTAACGCTTTTTCAGAGCTCGGTTCTTTCAGAGATTCGACAAGCAGACTGAGTGATGCGACATACAAAAAGGCTCAGTATATGACGGGTATAGATAACGTATATACAACAACATCGGAAAAAGAACCGTGGTATTCCATTGATGAAAACGGGATTCTGTCGTTCAAAAAGGATAAATATACGGGAGATTGGAACAACTTTGTCATTCCCGATGTTGTAGACGGCGTCATCGTACGTGAGCTTGAACGCAATTTCTTCATTAATTGCAAAGAATTGACTGTTGTTACGATATCGGATTGTGTTGAAGTATTAGGTGAGCAGGTATTTTACAATTGCGAATTGCTTCATACAATAAATTTCGGAAAAAACCTGACTACCATCGGACAGAGAGCTTTTATTAATTGTTACGCACTGGAAAGCATAGAGATACCCGATACGGTAACAAGCCTCGGAATAAGAGCATTTAATAATTGTACAGCCCTTGAGAGCGTTATACTCGGTTCGGGAATTACCGAAATCGGAAGCTATCAGTTCAGCTTCTGTACACAGCTTAAAAAGATAACATTAAAATCTCCGATAAGCTCAATAGGAGAATATGCTTTTACGGAATGTAATTCATTCACGAAGGTTTATTGCCGTTTCAGCGAATCCGAATGGACTGATCCCGTCATCGGAGAAGGCAATGAAATATTCGATAGCGCCGAGATATCATTTGATAATTAAAATGTGACGGATTGCGAGAAAATTACATGACTGAGCTTTAACTGAAATAACCGCTGATGTTTAACATCAGCGGTTATTTTATGCTTAATTACTTATTGTTGGGAACGAGTTCGAGCGTTACTATCTTTTTATGCGGGACAGGAATATTGCATACACCGTTTCTGACTAATACTTTTGATTGTCTTTCTTCGGCAAGGTTTACATTATATATTGCTTTGTACTTACCGTTTACGCTGAGCTTCATCTTTGTATCATATGCATTGGGATTGAATACACGCAGAATAACGGAATCTCTGTTTTCGCCCATCTTGGTTGCGCTGACAATGAAACCGCTTCCCGATATTCCGATAAGTGAACCGAAGGAGGGCATTTTACCTTCATGAGCATGTGTGCAGATTGCACTCGGCATATAACCTGCGAAGGAGTATGCGGAATTGATGGCTTTTTCACGTTCCGATTTTCTGTTCGTATAAGGAATTAATGCGTATTCTACTGTAAGGTCTCCCTTGCATTGTGCATCGGGAGTAGGGAAGTAACCCCAGTCACCAAGCTGATCGACGCCTCTGTGAAGAGTTAAAGACATGGTGTTTGAACCGTCATGATATACTTCGTATTCACAAAGTCCTCTGCCTGCGATAAGAAGACCGTGAGTTTCATCTTCCAGTCCGAAGAATGAAGTCATTTTTCCGGGTACTGTCGGATTTGTCCATCCGCTCCACGGCATAATAGGTCTTTCAACTACATCAAACTGACCTTCAGCCATAACAAGGTCTGTCTTTATATCATTCTTTGTGAGCATAACGACGCGGTGATTTTCTGCATTATTATGAATAACGGTTTTTACGTCCAGTCTGTCGGCACCGCTTCTGAGAGTATAGAAGTTTTCTATAACCATTTCACAGTTGCCCATGCGTTTGCCGGCGTTTCTGTCAATTCCCGAGGGAATAGTCATTGTATGAGTTACCTTGAATGTAACAGATGCCGCAGAGGATGATACAAGTGACAAGCCTGCACGAGTGCCTTCTGTGCTGATTGTAACTCCGTCCGCTGTTTGACGATAATTGTATTCGTCTCCCGCGTCACCCGTATCAACCATGATACCCGTAGTTACCATTATACCGCTCTTTTTGTCTGTAACAATAAGAGAACCGTCATTTTCGAATTTAACTCTGATTCTCTCGTTAAACATTCCGCGCTTATATACAGTCATCTTATCTGCTGCTTTTGCACCGTCGGTCTTAACCGCGTAGGATTTATATCCGAGAGCGGGAACGCCGGATGCTTTAAATGTAACAAGGAAACGTCTGGTATGGTAAGGAACGCGGAATTTGTCTTTGGGAAGAATATAATCAAATACAACTCCGAGGTCTTCTACATCAATCGGAATAACGGTATCGCCGTCATATACGGAAAGCATATCTGCGGTAACATCTGTGTTTTCCGGGAAGTCTACTTTTACCGTTACAGCTTCACCTGATACAAATCCATGAGGATTGAATACTGTGATAACTCTTTCGCTTCCGACGGATGCGGTGTTAACGACACCCATGAATTTTTCGAGTTCATCTTTTGCAACGGATTTTCCTGCCGCAAGTACTTTCTTGAATCTTGTAACCATTTCCGAATGAACATCATCGACAGAGCAGCCGCAGATTGAATCATGAGGATGGTTCTGAAGAAGCGTTTTCCAGAGGAAGAAAGAATAATCTCTGCGAATCTCATCATTTGCATAGAGAGATGAGTATACATTCAAAGGTTCAACTACTTTTTCGAGAAGGCTCTCGCACTTTGTATTAAGCTGTTTAAGATAAATTCTCGATGATGCGGTATTTGCGAGGGTATTCATACCTGAACCATGCTGTGTGTCAAGCTCACCGACGAAAATTCCGAATTTGTCCTTGTACGGACGGATAGCTTCGAAATAATCATGGAATGTGCTGTGCATTACATGGTCGGGAATCATTGTGTCTACGGTTTCCGCAATCTTGCCTATATCGGTTTGTACAGGCTGGTGATCGAGACCGTTCATGAACAGAAGGTCATCACATACCGAGCATGACGCAACGGAGTCGCGGATTTCTTCGATTCTCTTTGCCGCTTTATCGGGCTCCGAAGGAATTTCGTTGGCATTGCTGTACCAGCGGAGGAATGTCGAGCCGAGAACCTCGGAACCGTCGGGAGAACGCCAAACAACCTCGGAAACCTGCTTGCCGTAGTTAGGTTCGCCTGTGTCCAATCTGTCACCCTTTCTTTCAGATGTACCTCTTCCGAAAGCAACGGTGTCAATACCGAATCCTCTGAGAATCTGAGGAGCCTGTCCTATATTACCGAAGGCATCGGGAAAATAACCTGTATCAGAGCATTTACCGTATTTTGAGCAGACCTTTCTGCCTACTATCATGTTTCGAACATTGGATTCTCCGTCGGTGAGATATTCATCCTGGAGAATGTACCAAGGGCCGATAACTATTCTTCCGTCTGCAACATACTTGATGATTTTCTCGCGCATTTCAGGGCGGATTTCAAGGTAATCTTCAATAACGATAGCCTGACCGTCAAGATGAAAGCTTTTAAATGACGGATCGCTGTCCAGAGTGTTTAAAAGTCTGTCGAAAAACTCAACCAGCTTGTAGCGATGAGCCTCGAACGGCATGTACCACTCTCTGTCCCAGTGTGTGTGAGATATGATATGTATGTTCTTTTTTTCCATATTTACCTGTATTTCCTCATCATGATTTTTAATTTACCACGATATATTGTAATATACATTTTTCTAAAAGTCAATATTTAATATAAAAAATAGTTATAAATACATTATTTGGATAAGCATATAATAAAGGCAACAACTCGACGAAAAATAAACATATTTGTGAGTCATTGCCTTAGAAGATATTATTCGAAAAAGATATCGGATTCAGCACTGTTTTTCGTGAATTATGAGCTTGGCAACTTCAATAACGTCACCTGCTCCCATTACAATAACAGTGTCATCCTGCTGTCCATCGGCTTGCGCAATCTCCGCGGCTTCAGCGAAAGTTGATACACAAACGACGTCTTTTCCGTTTGCCGCTATTGCTTCACCAAGTTTCTCCGAGGTAATGCCGTATGTGTTTTGTTCGCGCGCCGCATATATGGGGCAGAGAACAAGCTTATCGATACCGGAATCTGAAAACGCGGATACAAAGTCATCAAACAGCTCCGCTGTTCTAGAATAAGTGTGGGATTGGAAAATAACGGTAAGTCTGCCATTTGTGATTTTACGTGCTGCAGCGAGAGTCGCGGCAATTTCCGTCGGATGATGAGCATAGTCGGAATATAAATCCGCACCGTTTTGTGTGCTGCCGAGCTTCTCCATTCGTCTGCAGATTCCCTGAAACTCACATAAACCGCGAGAGATTGAATCAGGATCAATACCGATTTCCGCACAAGCGGCGAATGCGGCGAGTGAATCGTAAATATAGTGAGCTCCGGGTTTTTTCAGTTTTACGTGAGCAAGCTTGATACCGTTGTGCATTATATCGAATTCGGGATAGCCGTCACTTAAATTTTCATTTTGCGAGTAGTAGTCTGCGGACGTATTTGTTCTGGAGAAGGTTATAATTTTCGTTCCGAGCTTTTCGGCTTCAGCGGCGACTGACATACAGTTTGCATCGTCCGCATTAAGCACAGCATTTTTACATGACGGAAGAGTTATAAACTTTACATATGATTCCCGCATTTGCTCAATCGATTTGAAATAATCAACATGGTCAAGCTCAATATTTAAAACAATCGCGGTTGTCGGATTGAAATCGAGGAAAGAATCCATGTATTCGCATGCTTCGAATGCGAAATAATCATGTCCTCCGATTATATCGACTTCACCTGTTTCCTTTAATGCCGCACCGCCGAATACGGTGGGATTTTTATTTGCACAGGATAAAATTTTCGCAACCATTGCGGTTGTTGTGCTTTTTCCGTGTGTTCCGCAGACACCGACACGAGACGTGTATCCCGTCATAATATATCCCAAATAATCGGCACGTGAGATAAGCGGAATGCCGTTTTCTTTGGCATAAGAATATTCGGGATTGTTTTCGGGGATTGCGACAGTGTATATCAGAGCCGCACAGTCCTTGACATGCTCGGCTGATGCTGTATAGTAGACTTTAATTCCCATTGCTTCAAGCTTATCGGTAACGGCAGTTTCGGTTCTGTCATAACCCGATACATCATAACCGTTTAGATAGCTGATTTTAGCGAGAGAACTTATACTTACACCGCCGATTCCGTCGAAAAATAATTTCTTTTTTCCTTTGAGTATATCGGCAATAGCAGCCGGACCGTGATGTGTATTTGGTAGTGCCATAATTTTAACCTTTCACATATTGGATATCTATTTTAAATAATGTTAACATAGACGTTTAAATACGCCAAATGCAAATGCGATGATACGTTTGTTGTTATACGAATTGAATAATTTTAAAAAAAGATACATTTAATTAAAAGATTATTATATATTAACATGATTCATTTTCACATTGTTAGTATATAATGATAGTCAACTAATGAAAACTATTTTCAAGGAGATTTATTATGGTTATAACAGACATTAAAATCAGAAAGCTATTTAACGAAGGACCGATGAAAGCTATAGTATCGGTTACATATGACAATCAATTAGCTGTTCATGATATAAAGGTAATCAGTGTTCGTGAGAAGAATTTCATTGTTATGCCGAGCCGCAAGAATCCCGACGGAACATACAGAGATATCGTACATCCTATCAACGCGGAGTTCAGAGGCATGCTTGAAGCTGAGGTTATCAAGGCTTATGAAGAAGAGCTTGCAAGAGTATCAGAAGAGCATGACGATGAATATGAAGATCAGCAGGATAACGCTGAGCTTTGATGAAAAACGAATAACAATAAATAAACGTCCGATCAACTTATTTCGTTTGGTTGGACTTCTTTTTTTTCTTATTGAAAATAAGCTTCTTTTGTATAAAATAATTAATCACAAAAAGAATTACTTCGGCACATGGTTTGGCAATCGCAAGCGGAATCGACAGTATACGAGTCATAATCTCGATAAATACATAGGTCTTTACGACAAATACACCACCCGCAAGTGAATAGTATTCAATAAGCGATTTTCCGAGAGGAACAGTTGAGTTAAATACGAATTTTCTGTTTACGGTGAAATTTACAAATGAAGAAACACACCATGCTATAAAAGCTCCTATTTCAAGAGATGCTATCGGAAGATATTTATTAAGCAAAAGAAGCAGTATATAATCGATGATAAAAGCAATAACCGAAGAAAAAACATACTTCAGTATTTTCGATGAGAGAAAAACAGAGAATAAGGATTTGATTGAGCCAAGTGAAAATTTAAGATTGTCGGAATAACCTGCCGATGCCTTTTTTATATTGTATTTTTCCGCATAGGCAGTGGAGAGAATCCTGATTGTATCGTAATCGGAAGCCATAGACATAAGCTTCTCGAACTTAACGGGGAAAATGATTATTCCGACAGAATTCGGTTCTTTGATTCCCGCAAAAGAATATATAAACTTTCGCAAAGACATAAATGAGTCTTTTTTGTCGTTAATCAAAACAGATACACTGTTGTCATCGGCAGTATAACGAAGCAAAGACAACTGTTCGGCAGTCGGTGTTACACCATTGTCGATTTTGATTATATAATTAACATTGGGATCAGTCGACGTGGAAACAAAATCCCGATTTGACATTATCGTACGTACAAACGGCAAATCATCGTTTATAACAGATTTTTTTGGTACGATTATTATTGTATCTCGCATAGTTATCCTTAAGTGTTGTAATAGTTATATGGATTTAGGCTGTGTCGCCGCACTGTCGTTATTTGCGGACTGTTTTTCGGCATCCGCATCCGGAACAAAAATCTTCGTATGCTTCAGTATTGCGACTGCCGAAATAAGTATGCATCCAAGTGCGACATACGGCTGATGGAAGTAGTGAAGAATCAGCGGTGCGAATATTGCGAAGAGTAAAAATGTTACTATACTGCGCATTCTGTGAGGATTGATTTTGATGAATACCGAGAAAAATATATACAGTCCGGCAAGAAGAAAACCGATATAAGAGGACGGGAAGCACCCTATCAGAACTCCGAACGATGTTGCAATGCATTTTCCGCCTTTCAGGTGATTCATGATAGGAAAAGCATGTCCGAGAACGGGTGCGAGCATTACCAAAGCGAAACGTACACTGTCGATTCCGAATAAGAAATTTGCGATAAATACAGGTAAAAATCCTTTCAGCATATCGCAAAACAAACATGCTATGCCGCAGGGAATACCGCAATTTTTAAAAACATTTGAAGCACCCGGATTCATATCATTTGATTTTTCGGTAATATCACCGTATCCGAGCAGCAGCGGAATTTCCTTGGAAAACATGACTGAGCCCAATAAATATCCGCAGGCGATAATTATCCAGTATAAAAATTTAGGATTAATCATAAAAACACTCTCCGATGATAAGCATAAATAATAACATAATTATACCTTAAAGTGATAATAAAATCAAGTGATTAAGTTTATATCCGTAAATATACGAATTATAATTTAAGGATGCGCTGAATAATAACATTTAATCAGTGTTTTCTTAACAATCAAACAGCCGAACCTTGCAGAGTTCGGCTGTTAATTTCAAAATTTATTTTTCCGAGAAGAAACCGAAAGCGCGGAATCTGTCATAGCGCTTGTTTTTCAGTTCGTCAACAGACAATCTTGAAAGATTGTAGACGTCTTTGAATAAGATAGCACTTATATGACGGCACATCTCATCGAAATTGTCGAAATCCTCTGGAATGACATCGTCTGCTACATGATAACGACGCATGTCTTCGGCGGTAATGTGAAGTGCCTCCGCAGCATCTGAAACTCTTCCGGCGTCCTTCCATAATATACTTGCGCATCCTTCGGGGCTGATTACGGAATAAACGGAATTTTCAAGCATGTATACTTTATCAGCAGCCGCAAGAGCGAGAGCACCGCCGCTTCCTCCCTCACCGATAACTATAGTTACAACAGGAGTGGCAAGTCCCATCATTTCCAGTATATTTTCGGCAATTGCTTCACCTTGTCCTCTTTCTTCGGCATCCGCACCGCAGAAAGCACCTTGAGTATCGACAAAACAGATAACGGGACGATGGAATTTTTCGGCTTGCTTCATTAAGCGCAAAGCTTTTCTGTATCCTTCGGGTTTAGGACAGCCGAAATTCTTTCTGATTCTTTCGTTGATGTCAGCACCTTTGTCTATTGCGATATAGGTAACCGGTATATCCTCGAGAAATCCGACACCCGATACTATTGCGGGGTCATCACCGAAACGTCTGTCACCGTGAAGCTCAACACAGTCGGTGAAAATATTATTTACATAAGCGGCGCCTGTCGGTCTTTTATTGCCTCTTGCCGCTCTGAGTTTTTCGTAAGCAGTCATGTTTACTTTGCTCCTTTCTTGGAATTCTGTACAGGAGCGCAGTGTATCTTAAGAAGTGTACCTAAAGTATTTTTCAGTTCAGGTCTCGGGACAATACTGTCTATAAATCCATGCTCCAGCAAAAATTCGGCAGTCTGAAAATCGGAAGGAAGCTCGGTTTTGGTTGTTTGTTCGATAACACGACGGCCTGCGAATCCGATGAGAGCCTTCGGTTCTGTCAGAAGTATGTCACCCTGCATAGCGAAGCTTGCGGTAACACCGCCTGTTGTAGGATCCGTAAGTACTGTGATGTACAAGAGTCCTGCCTCACTGTGCTTTTTTACGGCACCGCTGACTTTAGCCATTTGCATTAAGGATATAATGCCTTCCTGCATTCTGGCACCGCCCGACGCGGTAAAGCCTATCACGGGCAATTTTTTTTCTATTGCCGTTTCGAATGTTTTTGTTATCTTTTCACCGACAACCGATCCCATGCTTGCCATCATGAAGCGTGAATCCATAACGAATATCGCACATTCCAAACCGTTGATTTTTGCCGTACCGCAAACAACTGCATCATTTTCATTTGTTGAGGCAGTGGCTTTGTCAAGCTTTTCCTTGTATCCCGGAAAATCCATGAAGTCCATGCTCTTGTAATTTTTAAAGAGCTCTTTAAATGAACCTTCATCGGTTATCATTGCAATTCGGTCGCGTGCACCGATTCTCATGTATTTGCCGCATTTCGGGCAAATCATGAAGTTTTCTTTTAAATCAACGTCGGTTGTTTCATTACCGCAGCCGGAGCATTTAATCGGAATGGGTACTTTTTTGCCGGGAAATAACTGTGTTATTTTATCCTTAATAGTATTGAGCATTTATGCCTCCGTGTTTTCGGTCGGAACAAGAGCGAACGAAAATTCCGCCTCAAGAGCAACATCTTCGCCTACATAACCTGTTCCTTTAACAAAACAGAAATTACCGAGTCGGCGAGTGATTGAGCATTCGGTTACAAAAGTATCTCCAGGTTTTACGGACTTCTTCCATTTGACATTTTTCATACCAGAAAATAAGGGAAGTGCATTATCGCACGAAATCAACGCGCAAACTGATTGAGCCATGATTTCACATAATATAACTCCCGGTACGATGGGATTTCCCGGGAAATGTCCTTGCAGAAACCATTCATCGCCACGGATATAAGTCTTTCCGACAGCCGTATTTTCATCGTCCTCTTTTGTGGTTACCTCACCTACAAGAAGCATCGGATCACGGTGAGGAAGACGGGATTTTAGTTCTTCGTGTGTCATATTAAGCCTTTCAATTATTTATGGGAGCAAATGCCAAGCAAACATTATGTCCGCCGAATCCGAGCGAGCCTGAAAGAGCAAGCTCGATTTCCGCGTCAACTGGGGTATTCGGTGTGTAATTCAAGTCACATTTTTCATCATGCTCAATAAGATTGATTGTCGGAGGAACACGTCCTTCCGTAATTGTAAGTATAGATGAAATTGCTTCTATCGCACCTGCGGCACCGAGCATATGACCTGTCATTGACTTTGTAGAGCTGATATGAAGCTTATACGCATCATCACCGAATGCTAACTTAAGAGCGGTGGTTTCGGTAGCGTCATTGAGCTGTGTTCCTGTTCCGTGAGCGTTGTAGTAAATTTTATCGGCTGAAGGAACATTTTCGGGAAGAGAGAGCTTAATTGCACGAGCAACCTGTTCTCCTGACGGATCGGGAGCGGTAACGTGATGCGCATCACTTGTGGTTCCGTATCCTACGATTTCGGCGATAATTTTTGCTCCGCGCTGTACGGCATGCTCGTATTCTTCAAGTACGAGTATTGCCGCACCTTCACCCATAATGAAACCACCTCTGCGTGCATCAAAGGGAAGGGATGCCGCATTCTTGTCGGTTGATGCAGAAAGTGCCGTGCAGTTTCCGAATCCCGCTACTGCAAGCGGGGTAATGCATGCTTCGCTTCCGCCGCAAATCATAGCGGTTGCAGCTCCGAAAACTATAGCTCGATAAGCTTCGCCGATTGCTGTCGCGGATGACGCACATGCTGTGGAGTGATCCATGCTAGGACCTTTTGCCTGGTACTTGATTGCAATATTGCCTGCGGCGATGTTGGCAATCATTTTGGGAATGAACTGAGGAGAAACCTTTCTGGGTCCGCCTGCGAGAAGAGCTGCATGCTCTGAGCAGAAGGTAATGAATCCGCCTACACCGGTACCGACGTAAACACCAAGCTCTTCGGAAGAGATATTCCCGATAATTCCGCTTTGTTCAACAGCCTCAGCAGCAGCATATAGAGCGTACTGTACATAAGGGTCGGTTTTTCTTACTGTCGTTTTATCGATTCTCTCAAGCGGATTAAAATTTTTCAGCTGCGCCGCAAGTTTGAATTTATAATCGGTCGTATCAAAGTATGTTATTTCATCGATTCCGTTGACACCGCTGTAAATAGCATCACGATACGCTTCAACTGTATTTCCGACAGGAGATAAGCATCCCATACCGGTTACAACAACACGTCTCATATATTAATAATCCTTTCTAGATAATTACATCGCCATACCGCCGTCGCAGCGAATGACTTCTCCTGTAATATAGTCAGACATTGATGATGAAAGAAACAGAACAAGATTAGCGACATCTTCGGCTTTTCCCATTCTTTTAAGAGGTATTTTGTCGATAGCGTTCTTGTCATCGACAAATTTGGCAGTCATATCGGTTTCGATAAAACCGGGCGCGATGGCATTGCAGCATATTCCTCGGCTTGCCAATTCACGTGCGGCGGACTTTGTCATACCTATAATTCCTGCTTTTGCGGCAGAGTAATTTGTTTGACCTGGGTTGCCCATCAGACCGGCAACAGAGCTGATATTTACTATTTTGCCGCTCTTTTGCTTCATGAAAATCGGATATACATGATGCATCATATTGAATACGCCTTTAAGGTTTACATCTATGACATCGTCGAAATCGGATTCCTTCATGGAAAGCATGAGCTTATCACGTGTAATTCCCGCATTGTTTACGAGTATATCAATGTGACCGAAATCATTTAAAATTTGCGTTACTATAGCAGATGTATCCTCAAAACTTTGAACACCGCACTTATATGCAGCCGCATGTCTGCCGAGAGACTCAATCTCTGAAACGGTTTCGTTTGCTTTTTCTTCGTTGGAGGTGTACAGAAAAGCAATGTCTGCTCCGTTTTGCGCAAGCTTTAAGCATATCGCACGGCCTATACCGCGTGAGCCTCCGGTTACAACCGCAACTTTTCCACTTAACATAATGTCCTCCCTAATCAAAGCAATTCCGAAACAATCTTATCGATTTCTTCGGGAGATTCGGCATGGTATGTTTTGGCGGTCGGTACGGTCTTCTGAACGAATTTACTCAGAGTCTGTCCGGGGCCTACTTCAATGAATGTGTCAATACCGTTTTCATACATAGCGCATACGGTCTTTTCCCAAAGTACGGGGTGATTAATCTGTGCCTGCATTGTTTCTTTGACATTTTCATACGGAGACGCGTTTCTGTTTGCGTATACAGGTATAACAGGCAGCTTCAAAGAACACGATTCAAGATACTGACCGAATTTTTCGGAAGCCGTGTTCATATACGGTGAGTGGAAGGCTCCGCTTACCGCGAGAGGGACAACACGTCCGCCTGCTGCCGTAAATTCCGCTTTTGCTTCATTCAGTGCTTCTTTTGTTCCCGATACGGTGATTTGTCCGGGGCAATTGTAGTTTACGGGATAGATACCGTCATGTGAAGCGCAGATTTTTTCAACCGTTTCGGAATCGAGTTTCAAAACAGCGGCCATTGCCGTTTCAACTCCTACATCCATGCTCATGCATTCACCGCGTTTGCATACGATTTTGAAGCCTTCAATAGAGTCAAAAGCTCCGCCGAATGAAAGTGCGGGGATTTCACCGAGTGAAAAACCGGCAAGTGCAGATGCGTTTATTCCGTGTTTTTTT
The DNA here is from genome assembly GCA_964634795.1 of uncultured Ruminococcus sp. Classification (GTDB taxonomy): domain Bacteria; phylum Bacillota; class Clostridia; order Oscillospirales; family CAG-272; genus UMGS1696. The sequence continues at coordinate 34,494 of CAZWLL010000021.1, forward strand.
AAAATAAGAGCGGCTGAAAGCTCGGCAAGATATAAAGCAGGCTGAGTGTTTTCAGTTTTTTTCAGCTCATCCGGTGTACCGTGAAAAGAAATATCCGTAATACCGGGGAAAATCTTCTCGGCATTTTCGTATAATTCACGAATTTCAGGATAAGCTTCGTACAGTTTTTCTCCCATTCCGGGATATTGAGCTCCCTGACCTGGGAATATTATTCCTATTTTAGCCATTTAGAAGCTCCTTTCAGAAGGTTTTCGGCTTCACCGCAAACCTCTGTGATGATTTCTTTTGCAGGCTGTTCTTTGTTAAGCATGCCCGCGATTTGTCCTGCGAGGAAACATCCAGCATCCTTATCACCCTCGACAGCGGCTTTTCTGAGCGCACCGACACCGAGTGACGCAACTGATTCCGCAGTAGCTTCGGCGGAATATTCGAATGTTGTAAAGTTTCTGCTGAACTTATTTTTCAGCTGTCGGCATGTATTGCCGCCGAATCTTCTTCCCGTTGCAACCGTGGATGTGTCTGTTGCGGCGAGAACAAGCTTTTTGTAGTTTTCATGTACACGGCATTCGGTTGCGAGCAAGAATCTTGTGCCCATCTGTACGCCTTCGGCACCGAGCATAAGTGATGCCGCAAGTCCGCGGCCGTCACCGATACCGCCTGCGGCGAGAACGGGGATGGTTACCGCGTCAACGACCTGAGGAACCAGAGCCATTGTTGTGATTTCACCGATATGTCCTCCGGATTCCTGACCTTCTGCAATAACAGCTGAAGCACCGAATGATTCCGCGCGTTTAGCCATTGCGACAGACGGAACAACGGGAATAACCTTGATTCCCGCGGCAACCCAGTCGTTCATATATTTAGTAGGGCTTCCCGCACCGGTAGTTACTACCTTTACGCCTTCTTCAACGACAATTTTAGCCGCTTCATCGGCATGAGGACTTTGCAGCATAATATTTACACCGAAAGGCTTATCCGTAAGTGATTTCGCAAGCTTAATCTGCGAACGAATGTAATCACCGTCGGCATTCATTGCGGAAATAATGCCGAGACCGCCGGCGTTAGATACCGCTGCGGCGAGATTTCCTTCGGCTATCCATGCCATACCGCCCTGGAATATGGGGTATTCGATGGATAAAAGATCGGTAATTCTGGTTTTAAGCATTTTTTTCTCCGACAAGAGCTTCGATCTTCTTAACGAGATCATCAACTGTTGCGATGTCGCTTGTCATTTCGAGAGTAATGGAGTATTCATCCTCGAGGTTCATAGCAAGCTCTGCGAGGTCGAGAGAGTCTATACCGAGATCGGAGAATTTAGTTTCACCTGTGATTTCTTCTACGGGGCAATCGATTTTTTCGGAAATAAGTTCGGCAATTTTTTCAAAATACATGGTTGTATCTCACTTTCTTTAATTAAATTAATTTTAAAATTATATCAAAACATTACCAACGGACGATAGATGCGGCACTTGCAAGTCCGCCGCCGAATGCTGTGAACAAAATGTAGTCGCCTTTTTCAAGCTTTCCCGCGCGATTGAGTTCATCAAGTGCCATGGGAATACTTGCGCTTGAGGTGTTGCCGTATTCTTGAATGTTAACATAGAACTTTTCAAGCGGAATACCGCTTCTTCTCGATGCGGCATCGATTATTCTGAGATTAGCCTGATGCGGAACGACATATTTTATGTCGCCGATTTCGAGCTGTGCCTTTTCAAGAATGGTTTTTATGTCGTGACTTATACTGCTTACCGCAAATTTAAATGTCTCCTGACCGTTCATGTAAACATACGGCTCGCCGAATCCCTCTCCCTTGTAAAAAGGAGATTTACCGGGAGCGGAGGGAATTCTAATAACTTCAGCTCCGCCTTGTACATTGAATAAAGATGCTACATAGTTGTCACCTTCTTCAAGTACTGCGGCACCTGCGCCGTCACCGAATATTACGCATGTTGAACGGTCATCCCAGTCTATGATACGGCTCATTTTTTCCGCACCGATTACAAGAACCTTTTTTACAGTTCCGCGTGCGAAATAACCCGCGGCGGTTTCAAGAAGAAATAAGAAGGCAGAGCATGCGGCACTAATATCATAAGCCATACAGTGAACGCCGAGGGCTTGCTGAACAAGACATGCTACAGTCGGGCAGATGTAGTCACCGCTGACGGTTGATACCAAAATCAAATCAAGGTCTTCGGCACTGATACCGCTGTTTTCGAGCGCATTCTCAGCTGCTTTCACAGCCATATCGGCAACTGTTTCGTTACTGGCGATATGTCTTCTTTCGATTCCGACTCTTGTTCTGATCCATTCATCGTTGGTTTCCACTAATTTGGAAAGGTCATCATTTGTTACAATATTGTCCGGAACATACATACCTGTTCCGGCTATACGAAAACTCATTGGAATTCTCCTTAAAATTTTTAATCGATTCACCGGACGGAGCTTTGTGCAAAGAAGCAAGCGGCGGAACCTCACCCATGACAGGGTAACCTGTTTCATCGAATGAAACCTTTTGAATACAGAAATAACGAGGGGCATACACAGCTTTTTCATTGAATTCAAGCATTACATGGTATGCACACCAAAGCTCTGTACCGTCGGGTGACTTGAAGAACGATGCGTGGCCCGGACCATAGGTATCGATGCCGTGAACGAATATCGGAGACGGATGCTTTACCCATGAATCAGAGGAAATCATATCGCCGCCTTTATATTCTACAACGCCGAGACAATAGTCGTTAGACCAACAGCCGTTGCCGGAATATATAATAAACAGTCTTCCGTTATTTTTAACGAAAAACGCGCCTTCATTAATTTTCGCGTGTCCTGTATACGGAGGAACAAGCTCCCACGGATATTCGGCTATCGCGACAATTGCGTATTTCTCACCGAGAGTATACGGATTTACCAGCTCACGAATTTCAAGACGCTGATTGTCTTCCGCGGAAGATCTTGAGTAGCAAATATATTGTTTTCCGTTTTCATCTGTATATACGGTAGGGTCAATGGCAAACATATCATCGTCAAGCTTGCCTTTGAAAATAAATCCGTCGAACGGATCTTCTCCTATTGATTCCATCACAAAAAGTCGTTTTTGTCCGTTATCCGGGGCAATAGAACCGCTTGTGTATATATACCACTTGCCGTTTGGTGCCTTGTGCATTTCCGGTGCCCAAACACAGCCGTAAATTCCGTCCTTTTCGTTGACACGGAAAACGACAAGTGAATCTTTATCTGTCAGAATTTGAGCGGCATGACGGCTTCTGTATAGTTCGAGTCTGTTTCCGCAGGTAAACAACGCGTAATAATAACCGGTTTTAGGGTCATATGTCATGAAGGGGTCGGGAGCGTCACGCATTTCAAGCGGATTTTTAAATTCAGCCATATCGCAGTCCTTTCGTAAAGTTATATTTAATCATCCGACATTTGCGGATTGCGTAAATTTTGAGTTTTCAGTCAGTAAGTGTATGTTAAATCGAAAAGGTTACAAAGAAAATCCGAAAAATAAAAAATTTATATTTTCATAATATCTCATTGCATATTTCATTTTTTTTATCTATAATTAAATCGTACGGCTGTGTGATATAAAGGAGGTGGAAAAATGACTGTTGATACGGAAACATTTGAGGATATATATGAGAATTATTTCAATCGTGTATATACTTTTATATATCGTATGTGCGGAAACGAAGATCTCGCGGAAGAGCTTACCCAAGAGACTTTTTTTCAGGCATTTCGCTCCTTTTATAAATTTCGCGGTGACAGCGAGCTGTTCACCTGGCTCGCGTCTATAGCCAAATTTACATTTTTCGCCTATTTAAGAAAGAATAAGCGCGAGACGGAATATCTGAATACCGATCCATGGAATTCATTGCTCTCGGAGGAAGAAAACGATCCCGAAAAAATCGTTCAGAAGGAAGAAATGTCAGCCGCAATACATAAAATACTTGAAAATATTCCCGCGAAATATCGTGATGTCGTTGTTCTCAGAATATATGCGGAGCTGCCTTTTTCGGAAATTGCGGAAGCACTGAAAATCAGTGAGAATTCCGCGAAGGTACTTTTTTTCAGAGCAAAAAAAATGTTGTTTGAGGAGTTGAAAAATGAAAATCTCTTGTGATATGGCTATAGATTTAATGCCGCTTTACAAAGACGGTGCTGCAAGTGATGACAGCATACAGGCACTTGAGGAGCATCTTAAAACATGTAAGGATTGTTCGAGGATGTTCCGCAATTATTCGCGTGAGGTGTCGGGAGCTCGTATAAGAAGCTACCTTGAGCCTACGAGAAGTATAGAACGGAAGTATTCGCACATTGCGAATATACTGAACAGAAGACATATGACGGACACATTATCGATGGCTTTAACTGTTGCGGTTATCGCCGGAACTGTAGTTTATTGTTACATGAAAATGTCAATGACTGATGTCGGCGAATAATGTCGGCGAATAAACTTCGGCTTGGTAATACAGAAAACCATCGCCTCCTCGAACTTGCCC
>CAZWLL010000022.1:0-16083 GCA_964634795.1 uncultured Ruminococcus sp.
AAATCAACATATTACCTCTTAAAGCAACAGGGGGGAAGACATCTCGTCTTCCCCTTTGTTGTTGCAAAAAAACAGCTGACTCGTTATGTCATGACTCAAAAAGTTAAGTTAGTACTTCGATTTAACTTTTTGGAATCACGTCATTAAATGAATCAGCTGTTTTTTATTTGTTTGAAATTATGTTATCCGAGAGTGCGTTTTACTGCTTTGTGCCATCCATCCATTAGCTCGGTGCGCTTTTCGTCTGCTGCGGATGGCTCAAATGTTGATTCGATGCGATTTTCCGAGATGAGCTCATCTCGTGAAGACCAGAATCCCGACGCAAGTCCCGCAAGATAAGCAGCTCCGAGCGCGGTAGTTTCACGGACGACAGGACGGCATACAGGCTTTCCTATAATATCAGCCTGGAACTGCATCAGGAAATTATCTCTCGTAGCGCCACCGTCAACCTTAAGAGCGGATATAGGCTCTCCTATATCGTTTTCCATGGCTGAAAGAAGATCGGCGGATTGATATGCTATGGATTCCTCCGCGGCACGTATGATATGCTCACGTTTTGTTCCGCGCGTCATTCCCGTTATAGATGCTCTTGCGTGCATGTCCCAGTACGGAGCACCCAGGCCCGTGAATGCGGGAACAAGATATACTCCTCCGTTGTCCTTTACCTTGGACGCATAGTATTCCGCATCACGGCTTTCAGAGAAGAATCTCATTTCATCTCGAAGCCATTGTATCACAGAGCCTCCGGAGAAAACGCTTCCTTCAAGTGCGTATTGTACCTTTTCGTTTTCACATGTCGCGGCAACGGTGGTGAGCAGTCCGTTTTTACTGGAAATGCGTTTTTCGCCTGTATTCATAAGCAAAAAACATCCCGTGCCGTATGTGTTTTTAGCCTGACCGGATGAAAAACAGGTTTGACCGAACAGTGACGCCTGCTGGTCTCCCGCAACGCCGCATACCGGAATTTTTTCGCTGCCTATTTGCGCGTAACCGTAAAGCTCCGAGGAGGATTTTACCTCAGGCAGAACAGACATCGGTACATCGAACATTTCGCACAGCTCACTGTCCCACTCGAGAGTGTTTATGTTATAAAGCATTGTACGGGAAGCGTTGGTGCGGTCGGTAAGGTGCTTTCCCGTAAGTTTATATATCAGCCAGGAATCGACTGTACCGAACGCGAGCTTGCCGCTTTCGGCGAGAGACTTTGCACCGTCTACATTATCGAATATCCATTTGATTTTGCTTGCCGAAAAGTATGCATCGGGAATAAGTCCTGTTTTTTTCATGATAATCTCACGCTCATTTTCGCTGAGCGCTTCGATTATACCCGCACTTCTGCGGCATTGCCATACAATAGCGTTCATAACAGGCATTCCCGTTTCACGATTCCATAAAACGGTAGTTTCGCGCTGGTTTGTTATTCCGATAGATGAAATTTCGCTTTCGTGAATGTCTGCTTTAGCTATAACCTCCATCATGCATCCGTAAGCGGTTGACCAAATATCTGTAGGGTTGTGTTCAACCCATCCTTCATGCGGATATATTTGAGGAAATTCGCGTGACACCGATGCTGTTATCATACCGTGTTTGTCAAAAAGAATCGCACGGCTGGAGGTTGTTCCTTGGTCAATGGCAAGAACATATTTCTTCTCTGATGACATATGATATCTCCTTTCGCTGAAGAAATGCTACATTTCAATATTATTGATACCGAGCGTTTTTGCAGCATTCAACTCATCCTCACGGCAGGTGAGAATAAGATATTGACCGCCTGACAGTGCTCTGAAGAAATTGCGGGTACGGTTTATATCAATGTGAGCAAAGCATTCGTCAAACACCGTTATGGGCCTTTCGGTCGGAAACATTTCATCGCAAAGAGCATTGCGTATGCTGAGGTATGTAATGTCCTCTGTTCCGCGTGAAAGAATATCCGATGTTAAATAATCACTGCCCGATTCAAGTGATGGGGTGAGGGATGTGTCGAGAGCGAGTCCTGTGTGCGGCGTGCAGCTTCGGATAAGCTCGGACGCTGATTTTGCAAGGCGAACGTTTATGCCGGTGCGCATCTTTTCTCCCGCTTCGGTTATTGCGCTTACCGCAAGCTCACATGCTTCATGACGGAGCGTGAGCTCTTCCAAGGCTTCATCAAGCGAATTTATCATAGAACGGTACTCATCGGGTGTATGAGTAAGCTTGCCGAGTGAGATAAGCTTTTCCTCAAGGGCGGCTTTTCTTTTTTGCGCGGATTTCAGAGCGTTTTCGGTGAAGTCACGCTTTTTGGTTATATCCTTAAGAGTTTCCGTGTTAATTTCCGCGGCTTTCTTTCCGATGTCGGTTGATAGAACCTCTTGAGCGGCAAGTTCGGCCTCTGCGGGATTGATTCCGTCCGTGAGCTCGTTCAATGTGTCAACTCTTCCGGACAGCTTTTCGGCAACCAGAGATAATTCACTCTTTTTCTTCGACATGTTTCCGCGTGCGGATTTGATTTTGTCGATGGTTTCATAAATGCTGTCGCTGTGTTCAATCGACATTGAATCGGCAACGGAAAGGATATATGATTCTGCCGCATCAAATTTCAGTTTTGCGGCGTCCGCGTTCATTGCTCGCTCTTTCAGCTCGTCATTATAGCTTTTTTGGTTGTTGAACTTGTCAAGCTTGTCGGTAACCGCAGTCTCAAGCTCATCTATTGATTCGGCATCCCACTTGTCGAGTATCACCGCAAGCTGTTTCTTAACCGAAATGTACTTGCACAGGAAAACGATGCCGAGCGTAACAAGTGCCAACGTTATTATCAAAGGTATGGAGTAAATATCTGTATTGAAGAAGTAAAGCACGCCGAATGCCGCAAGACCGAGAATGCCGCCGACCATCATTGCAATAGCGAGAGCAAGCTTTGTGCGTGAATCATTGTAGAGTGCATTTGCTTCATCGATATCGTCGTCAGCATCTGTAGAATAGTCCGTATCGCTGTTGTCTGAGTCGGTTGGCTCATTGAAATCGGACAGCTCGTCATTGTATGATACAATAAGCTTATCATAATTTCGAATGTCGTTTTCCGCTTCGCTTATTGCACTTTCGGTTTCGGGCTGCAGCTTTGTTTCTATATCCGCAAGCTGTTTTCTGATTGAATTTAGATTTTGTTTGGCTTGGCTCAGCGCATCTAATCTTCGTTTTACTACTATTTTATCGAGAGCCGAGAAAAGAGATGTGTACATGTCGTGTGCATTCTCAAGCTCCGACAAACGTTTATTTATATCGTCAAGAGATATTCCCGTTGACGTGATTTCCTGCGAACGCTCGGCGTTTTTTTCAAGCTCAGCCGCGAGAGTACTGCGCTTTTCGCGCAGCTCGGATATTTCGCCGCCTCCGCCGTTTTTGTGACAGAGCTCCCGTCTGAGATCGTTCAGCTTTTTGAGTCCTCGCTTGACATCTGTGTTTTCGCTATCCGAAGACAGCAGATCCGATGACGATAAAATACCGTCAAGCTTGGTTGAATCGGGCTTAAGAGAAGACGACTGCGATACGAAGCAGGTGGAAACGAAAATGTCCTCAGGTACTCCGAAAAAGTATTCGCCGGGATTTTGCGAGCTGACTGTCTCACCGCTCGTAAGATTTATTATCCTGATTTTTTCGCGTGCGGGTGTGTTTTCGGAGAGAATCAGCGATCTTTCTATACGGTAAGATATCCGCGAGTCGGTTTCGATTATAATGAACCCCGATGCCTGCATGGTGTCACGGTTGACAAATCTTTGCCGCTCCGACGCATTGCTTTTGGATGACTTGGAGCTTAATCCGTAAAAAATAAATTTTATAAACATAGCCGCGGAGGATTTGCCTGATTCATTTTCACCGCTTAGGATATTTACACCCGGTGTAAGCTCTATATCGCGGTTTTTAAGTCCTCCGAAGGATAAAATGTGAAGTGATTTTATATACATTTGGTTACCCTTAAATTATATGATATTCTCACCCGACAGTGCGGAAAACGCATATCTCAGTGCTCGGTTTGCGATTTCACGTTCATGCTCGTCTTCGGACTCCAAACGAGGGAGGAGAGTGCGGTATATTTCACCTCTGATAGACAAGTCGCATGAAAGAGACTCTGTGTCTATCTGCGGCAGTGTATTGTCGCTGACCTTCAGCATGAATAAGCCGTATGAGCGTGAAGAGAAGCCTTCGGTGTCCACGATGAGCTCGGGCGGAATTCGACCGTTCAGAGTTAAGGAAAGTAATGTATCGTTTCCGTACTTGTGCGACGAAATGTACTCTTCGATTTTTGTATCGATATCGGAATTCGATGCGGCACCTGTAATGTCGAGCTCGCCTTTTTCATATTTTCTTTTAGAAAATCTGACTCGTTTAATCGAAATATCGGATTCCTCGCCGACCTTGTTTATTTGGACAATGCACGCGCCTTTGGAGCCTGTTTCGTCAAATGAACGTCCTTCAAGACATCCGCAGTAGCACCATCGTCCGTCATGACCTATTTCGATGGATGAAGTGTTGTGAATATGTCCCAAAGCGGTGTAATCGGCCCCGAATAAGTCGATATCCTCAGACGTTAAAGGACAGCATCTGCTGTTTTTGCCGAGCATATCAGCGTGACACACCAACAGATTGATTCTGCTTTTGTCGTCAACGAAATGTGAGCGTATCGGAACGTTTTCCATCTCGCGTGACGTAAATCCGAAGCCGTAAACATCAACTGGAAGAGATTGCAGTGAAACCTTTTCAAGCTCATCTTTTTTGAATACATATACATTACTCGGAAAAATATCGCGCATCCATATGCTGTTTTCGCTTGCGGGATCATGATTTCCGGGAGAAATAAATATAGGATTATTATATTTTTCAAATTCGCGGCACATAAGGGATAGAGTTTCACGCGTTACGTATTCCGCATCGAAAACGTCGCCTGCAATGAGTATGAGGTCTGTATTGTTCATTTTCGCGTAAGTCATCATGGATGTGAAAGCGGCTCTCAACTCATTGCGTCTGATTTCGGCCTGGCGGGATGTCAGTGAGGAAAACGGACTGTCAAGATGTATATCACCGGTGTGCATAATTTTTATCATTATATTACCTCGTGACGCATATACAATTATACAGCTTAATTATACCATATATCGGCATTACATGCAACCGATGAGAAAAAATAATGTTTGCGGTGCGTGACAGAGTATAATTATACTTGAATTAAGCGTGATTATGTGGTACAATAATACTATATTATCGGTAAAATGCTCTGATTGTATCGTCATGGAATAACTCATGAAATGACTCGTAAAGCGGCATTGAAGGCTGTCCTGAACATGCGCCGATGTCATAATATAATTCGTTTTGTTTTGGAGATAAATGATGAAAGAACATAATGTTTCGACTAAAATCGTTTTCGCTGTTTTGTTTGGCATGACCTCGATGTTCTTTTCGTCATGTGCTATTACTTTTAGAGAATCGAATAACGCACTCACCATACCGAATTATGAAACGGAAAACAAGAATTCCGAAAGCAATGATGAGGCAGCCGATAAAGATAACGTAATTGAAGAAACCGAGTTTGTTCCGACTGAACCCGAAGAAACCGAGAAAATCACCGAAACAATCGAAACCGCAGCCGAAACCGAGGCTGCCGACCCATACGAAAATGTCGACATAAGCTTTATAGCGACGGGTGATAACCTAATTCATCCTAATATTTACATAGACGCATATGACAGAGGAAACGATGAGAAAAGGTATGATTTTCTCCCTATGTATTCGGACGTAGCCGATTATATCGCATCGGCGGATATTGCGTTCATCAATCAGGAGACGGTTATGGCGGGGGAAGAGTACGGCTATTCAGGCTATCCGTGCTTCAATGCTCCGAGACAGCTCGGACTTGATATGGTGACGCTCGGATTCGATATCGTTAATATTGCGAATAATCATATGCTCGATATGGGAGCATCGGGACTTGAGTCCACAATCGAATTTTGGAATGAGCAGTCGGTTTTGCTCCTCGGCGGATACTTAAATGAAGAGGACGCCTCGAATATACGCACACTTGAAAAAGACGGCGTGAAAATGGCGTTTTTATCATACACGCTGTCAACAAACGGCATTGCTAAAAATGCGTCGTCGGAAGTTGTGATACCTTATATTGATGATGCACAAATTCTGTCCGATATGGAAAAAGCACGCGAAATATGCGATATACTCATAGTTTCAATTCACTGGGGTGATGAAAATACCCAGACACCGAATTCGGAGCAGATAAGACTTTCAAAGCTGATAGCGAATGCGGGAGCGGACGTGATACTCGGACATCATTCGCACACGCTTCAGCCTATTGAGTGGATTGAACGTGATGACGGCGGAAGAACACTTTGTATATATTCCTTAGGCAACTTCGTCAGTGGTATGGCAAGACCCGTAAACCAGGTCGGAGGTTTTCTCTCGTTCCATATAAGGTCGGACGGAAACGGTTCGCTTGAAATCGCCGAGCCGAGCTTCACTCCTACCGTATTTTATTACGGCATGGATTGGTACAACACGCATGTGTATTTTCTCGAGGATTATACCGATGAAATCGCGTCCACGCATGGCGTACAGATATCGGGTTATTACCTGTCCGTGTCCGACGCAAGAGCTTATGTAACGAATGTGATTGAAAATGAATTTTTACCTGATTGGCTAAAACAGTGAAATATTAAGAAAAGGATAAATATGGCAAAATACAGAAAAAATAAAATTAATGCCGCATTTACGGAAGAATGCGCACAACTGCTGCGTGAGATTAAAGACCCGAGAGTGAGCGGCGAAATGATAACCGTAATGAGCTCGGATGTCTCCGCGGATCTTAAATTCGCTAAGGTGTACTACTCGGTATACGGAGAGTGCGATGAAAAGGAATTGAATAAGGGATTGAAATCGGCGGCACCGTTTATTCGCTCAAGGCTTGCCGAAAGGCTGAACCTGAGAATAACTCCTGAAATTACTTTTGTAAGAGATGACGGCGTACGTCACGGCGCGGAGATTGCGGCTATTCTGAAGCAGATACAGCCTGCCGAAAAATCAAATGCTGCGGAGGATGAGGATGAATAATTTTCCCGCTGAAGATATTATTTCCGAAGAAAATGTGTACGATACCGTAACTCTCGAGGAGGCTGCGGATTCGCTTGACAAGGCGGAAAACACATTAATACTTACTCATGTGAATCCCGACGGTGACTGCATAGGCTCAGCATTTGCACTGCGTGAGATTATACTCGCGCTTGGTAAAAACGCATCTGTCGCTAATCCGAGCGTGATTCCGAAAAGATTAAAGTTTCTCTCACTGGCAACGGGAGAGGATTATGACGAAGACAGCGACGTGCCGCATATGTCCGACACGGACGAGGAAAGCTTAAAATTATTCGACAGAATAATCGCTATTGACACCGCATCCCCGATTCAGCTTGATAAAAACGCTTTTCTTATTCCTAATATAAGCCTTATGATAGACCATCATGGCATGGGTGAACCGTTTGCGGTAAATTATATCGATTCCACGGCGTCCGCGGCAGGTGAAATCGTATATGAAATGTACGCTTATCTGAAGAACAGCGGAAAAATACACGGCATTCCCGATGCCGCGAGAAAAATGTACGCCGCAATAGTATCGGATACGGGAAGCTTTAAATTTTCGAATACAACGAAAAAGACTCATCTTATCGCCGCCGAGCTTGTCGATGAAATAAACAATGCGGATGACGGAGGAATGGATACGGCGGATGTCTGCCGTTCACTGTTCGGTCAGAGAACGCTGAAGGAGCTTACCGCACAGATGTATGCAATACAGAATTTGCACTTTTACTGTGACGGAAGGCTCGGCGCGGTTATGTTCACTCAGGATATGCTTGAGGAATCCGGACTTACGGAACTCGATATAGGAAATGTCGTAGATACCCCGCGAAGTGTCGAGGGTGTTCTTGTGGGTATATCAATTCGTCAGCTGTCGGACGACAGGAGACTGTTTAAGGTGTCGTCGCGTGCGAATGCGGAGATTGACTGTGCCGCAGTATGCGCGTCCTACGGAGGCGGAGGACACGTCAGGGCCGCCGGTTGTACTGTTGAAGCCGATTCGCCCGAGGAAGCACTTGAAATGATGGTGAAGGCCTTCGGAGAAGCTGTAAATAAGTTTGTATCGGAAAAAGAAGCAAGGTAGGAATATGGCGAATAGCAATCCCGCTCCCGTCTCGGGAGTTCTCATAGTAAACAAGCATGAGGGCGTAACCTCACACAGAATTATTTCGGCTTGCAGAAAGCTGTATAATACCCGTCAGGTCGGCCATACAGGCACACTTGATCCGATGGCTACAGGTGTATTGCCGGTGCTTATAGGACGTGCCGTAAAAGCGTCGGATTACCTTATGATGCATGACAAGGAATATACAGCCGAAATGAAGCTCGGACTTACAACGGATACCGAGGATATTACAGGTGAGGTTTTAACCCGCAGTGACTTCTTGCCGAACGAGGAGAGTGTTGTTAATGCATGCCGCTCGTTTGTCGGAAAAATAATGCAGGTTCCGCCGATGTACTCTGCCGTTAAGGTCGGAGGAAGAAAGCTCGTCGATATTGCCAGAGAAGGCAGAGAAATAGAAAGAGAAGCACGTGAGGTTGAAATATTTTCGGCAGACCCCGAGAAAATATCGGACGACACATATCGATTAAAGGTAGTGTGCTCAAAAGGAACATACATAAGAACTCTTTGCGCTGATATAGGAAAAAAGCTGGGATGCGGTGCCGTTATGTCGTCACTTGTGCGTACCAGAACGGGAAAGTTCACACTTGCCGATGCGGTTACAATAGAAGAGCTCGAAAATATGACATTTGAGGAACGTCTGAAGCTGCCGATGCCCGTTGAATCTCTTTTCACCGATTTGCAGCGCATAAACGTTGTCGATTATTATGCGAAGCTTGTACGCGGAGGAGCGGACATTTTTCAGAAAAAGGTAAAAGCCAATGTAGCCGACGGCGAATTGGTGCGAATATATAACCGAGGTGTGTTTATTGCCTTGGGAAGAGGAGTGGTCACCGACGGAGTATCCGCAATACGTCAGGAAAAGCTTTTTGTACTTGAGGATCTATCGAAAACAGACAGCGGCTTAGTTAATTAATTGTAAATAATATAAAAATGTATTTTATATACAGCCCCTGTATGCTATAATAGTAAAATCAGGTAGTTTGTTGTGTTATGAAGAAAATTAAGAGTATTTTTGATAAAACTTATCTCAAGAATTGTTTCGTATCATTTCTGTCGGTAGTTTTCGCGGTTGTAATTATAGCATACATTGTATATCACATTTACGATACGTTTTCGCCGGAGCTTGAGTTTGTGGATGCTGTTTTGACAACAGTATCCGAAACAATATCGACCGATGCGTACATTATGCGTAAAGAAGAGCCTGTGTATTCAAGCGTCGGCACGGGAAGCGTCGCTCCCGCGATACATGACGGCGGAAAGGTAGCAATGGGGGCGAAAATCGCGGATGTGTATTCCGTTTCATCGCCCGATATAGAAAATCGATTGTCGGAAATCGATGAGCAGATATCACTTCTTGAGAGCAATTCATCTGTGAACTCAAGCCGTTCGGTGCAGTCGACTGTTTCCATTGAAAACGAAATATTCGATAATGTTTTTACGATAAGAAAATACTGTGACGCGGGCAATTACTCGGATGCGCTTTCCATGAAAACAACATTGCTTGTGAACATTAATAAGAAACTTATTCGTTCGGGTGAAGTGGATTACAGCTCGCGTATAGCAACTCTCGAGAGTGAAAAAGCTTCCTTGAAGAGTCAGCTCGGCACATGTCTTGACACTGTTTATGCCACGATGACGGGATATTACTTTTCCGAATATGACGGTTACGGCGAGATTTTTTCATCTGAGAAAATAGACAGTATGACATATGACGATTTCCTCGATATGATCGATTCGGAACCGAGTATGTCAAGCAGCATTTGTGTCGGTTCCGTTGTCAGAGATTATGCATGGTACATAGCATGCAGTATGAAAAAAAGCGAGGCATCTAATCTTCTTGAAAAGTCAAGCTGCGAAATCACATTCACATACAGTGATACGGATGTTTCTGCAACGCTGTACCGTGTTGTATCGCAAACACCGGGAGACATGGCGATTGCGATATTCAAGTGTGAGATTATGCCGTCCGGCTTTGACTATACGAGAATGCAGCCTGTGAAAATATTGGCAGTCGAATATACGGGATATAAGTTCCCCACTGATGCGGTAAGAATAGTCGGCGGCTTTGAGGGCGTTTACACTCTCAAAGAGGTGGAGCTCAAATTTAAACGTATAAATATAGTATACAGAAGCGACGGATACGTTATATGCACGGGCGGTGGTACCGAGGAAAGTGCGGACGATGTGGCATATCCGTGGGTAGAACAGAATGATATTATTGTTGTAGGAGGGAAGGACCTCTATGACGGCAAACTTATTGAGTGATATGACTGAAGAAAGAAAAAATGAGCTGCGCGAAAATTATTCGCGCGTTTTAGAGAGAATAAAAGAAGCCGAAACAAGACGCGGCGGGAATACCGATGTACAGCTGCTTGCGGCAACAAAAACAGTGCCGGCTGAAGAGATTTGCTTTCTGGTGGAAAATTGCGGACTCAGACTGTGCGGTGAAAACCATGCGCAGGAATTCGCGGATAAATACGATGCCGTTCGTGCCGCCGGAGCGGAAATGGATTTTATAGGACATCTTCAAACAAATAAAGTAAAGTATATTGTCGGCAAGGCACGCCTGATACATTCGCTTGACTCGATAAAACTCGCAGAGGCGATAAACGAGAGAGCGAAAAAACTCGGTGTTGTTCAGAATGTTCTTGTGGAGATTAACATAGGCGAGGAAGAGAACAAAACCGGAATCAATCCGTCCGATGTAGAAGGTTTTATAAGTCAGTTAAAGGCTTATCCGGCGATAAATCTTTGCGGAATGATGACAATGGCACCGAAATGCGAAGAAATGCAAGAATTTCGCGAATATTTTAAAGAATCTTATCGAATATTCCTTGACTTTTTCGCAAAAAAAACGCATAATATAGGAGAGCCTATTTTGTCAATGGGAATGAGCGACAGCTTTGAATGTGCCATTGAAGAAGGAGCCAATGTGGTACGCCTCGGCAGTATTATTTTCGGCTCGAGAAAAAATAAAGGTATCGTCGGTTGAGTTTTTTATAAAAATAACTTGTCTGCATTGATATGAATTTAATCGGCAAACCTTAAATAAAGCTCATGTTATATTTAAATTAATTATGTTTATTATCCTGCCCAACGGCAGAATGGAGGATTTATATGGGAATTATGGATCGACTCAAGAAAATGACCGGAACCAACGACGGATACGATGACAATTATGATGACGATTACTATGATGGATTCGACAACTATACGGAAGATGGCGATGACAGCGACGTACAGTTTGTTCCCCCGACAAATCAGGCACAGACCCAGACTCAGAATGTAAATATGGGTTCGACTGCAGGAAGCGGAATCAGCTTTACAGGCGCTAACATCAAGATGCAGGTCGTTCGTCCGCAGTCATATGACAGCGATACAACTTCTCAGATAGCTAACCATCTTCTCAATAAATGTATGGTAGTTCTCAACCTTGAAAATACAAACAAGGAAACATCAAGAAGACTTATCGACTTTTTGACAGGTGTTGCATACGCAATCGGCGGAGATCTCAAGAAGGTTTCCACGAACGCATATGTCATCGCTCCTTCCAATGTTGATGTTGAGAATGTTCAAATCAAACAGACATCACGCCGCACTGAGCCGCAGCCCGCACCGAAGGAAAATACAGGCGATGATTTCGGAGATTTCAACTGATTAAAAGTATAATAGACAATAGTAGAGCTTGATGGAGCTGTTCCATGAGGTGTTGTTTTTGTACTCTTTTTATAGAAAAAGTAATAGTTTACAGCTGTTGTAAATACTGTAAAAATAATGCTTTACTGTGAGCTATGCCATGATTTCGGTGTAGCTCACTTTTTTAAATCAGACACTGAGGAAAAATATGTATCAATTGGTATACGTTATAGAGGCAACTGTTAAATTTATAATAATCGTTCTGGAAATGATGATGCTCGGACGTGCTGTTGTAAGCTGGCTTCCGATAGATGAGGATAATCCGATAGTAAATTTTCTGTATACCGTGACCGAGCCTGTTATAATGCCGGTGAGAACTGTCATTAACTATTTCGGATGGTTTGAGAGCTTTCCCATAGATATGGCGTTCATGATAACCTTCATACTTTTATCCATACTTGAAATGTTTTTGTAACGGAGAATATTCGACAAAATGAAAGACAACGCAATAATATCACGTGCGTCGGAGCTTGCGAGAGAGTCGGAATATTCCGTTACATGTACGTGTTTTCTGACACCGGAAGAGAAGATAAGTGTGCTCACGGAGCTCATGCACAACGGAGAAGGCGGGAATTGCTATTTTTTCGGCGGAGCGATAGGATGTGAGAGATGCGCGGCAGTGTTTCTGCCGGAATGGTATGCTCCCGATACGCAAATTAACCATAAGCTGCCTCTTGATGAGGAGAGAACAAACTTTTTTGCGCAGTATTTAGCCGAGCATCACGAAATAGCGGAACAATTGCCGCTTAGAGTAATACGTGTTAAAGGAAGCGGGTTCAGAAAGCTTGCGCACCGTGATTTCATGGGAGGTATCCTATCCCTCGGCATAGACCGTTCCGTTATAGGTGATATTGCGGTAGTGTCGGAATCCGAAGCGATAATTTTCGTGCAGGAGCGTATACTCAGCTATATTTTATCGGAGCTTAATAAAATCGGAAACGACGGTGTAAAAACAGAAGAAATACCGCTGAACCCCACATATGTTATTCCGCGCTCCTACGAAATAACCGATGCTGTCGTAGCATCAATGAGGCTGGATGCGGTAGTGAAAGCCATAACAGGCAAATCACGTGAGATTGCGTCGGAAATGGTTAGAGAGGGCATAGTAACACATTGTTATCAGATAAACTGTGATGTATCTTCACCTGTTAGAGAGGGTGACATTATTTCGATTAAAGGATACGGTAAGTACCTGATCGGAGAAAACGGAAACCAAACAAAAAGCGGACGGCTGAAGGTGAAGATAAAAAAATACATTTAACGAAGGGAGAAACCAAAATGCCGAAGGATTTCAGAAAAAAGACGTTTCAAAAAATACTCCGCGGTTATTCGCCTGAAGAGGTTGACTCATATCTTGCTTATGTAAATGATGAATACAGAAAGCTTGAAAAAAGATGCTTTGAAAGTGAGAGAAAATTAACTCTCGCAGCACAAAAAATACAGGCATACGAATTCGAATTAAATAAAAATAATAACGATTTCAAGAGTGAAGAAGAGCTTGCCGAATCACTGAAAAAGGCTGAAGGTCAGGCTGACGCTATTTTAGATAATGCGCGCAAGGAAGCTGAAAAAACAGTAAATGACGCAAGAGAGCAGGCGGCGAACGAAGCGAATTCGATTATTGCCGAAGCACAAGAATATTCGAACGGCATAAAAAACAGAGCCGATGCGCTTTCGAAAACAGCAGCCGCAATACACAATGAAATTATATCCTTCAGAGACGTAATGTTCGAGCTGTATAACAGCCATATCGAGCAGATTGAGGATTTCGTTAATAAAGCCGACAGCTTCTCCGATAGAACGGATGCGCTGTATCGCTGTGATGATGAGACAGACGAGGAAACGGTTAATTCCGATGATGACGACACGGAAACAACAGAAGAGGACAATACAGTCGAGAATGAGGTAAAAGCAGGAGAAGATATTTATATAGATCTCGAAAATGAGCTTGATAGTGATGAAGACGGACAGTCTTATATAGACGAAGCACTCGGTTTGGATGACGATTCCGAAGAAGATGTGTCGAATTTTGCGGATTACGAAGACGATTCACAAAATGAATACGATGCAAATGATGCAAATGAACAGCCCGAGCAGGAAGCATCGGATGATACAGCCGACAACGAAATAAGCGATGAGGATATTGAAAGACAGCGTCAGCTTGACAGATTTTTCGGTATATTAGATGACGATGAGCTTCTGTCGGCTGAAGATGAAAGCAAATCGACCGATGAAAACAGTGATTTTGCCGATGATGAGGCTCCCACAAGAGTGCTGAATATAGGTGAAGCCTTGCGAAACGCTCGCAAAAACAACGAAAACAGTGACTTTAAGGATGATAATTCCGACAACGGCGAATATGTTGACATAGATTCCATATTCAGCGGAAAAGAAAAGCGTGATATGTCGCTTACTGACGAGTTCGACATCGTTTATTCGGATGCGAATGTAAAAAAGAGCGTGGATGAAATCAGAAAACAGCCTACCATAACCGCATCGGAAACGCCGAAGAAAAACATAAAATATTTTAAAAAGTAATCAGGGGAAAATATGCTTTTAAACATCCTTATTATAATTTTATGTATAGCGGCTGATCAGATAACAAAATTATACGCAGAAGCTAACCTGAAGGATATTTCAACATTACCGATAATCGAGAATATATTTCACTTTACTTATGTGGAAAATAAAGGCGCGGCGTTCGGTATGCTCGCCGACCATAGATGGGTGTTTATGATTTTGTCCGTTGTCGGTATCGCTGCCATATTTGCTTACCTTGCGGCAACAAAACCGAAATCATGGTGGATGAGACTGGCATTATGCTTTATAGTGGGCGGCGGTATCGGAAATATGATTGACCGAGTTGCGAGAGGTTATGTAATCGATTTCATAGACTGCCGATTCATAGATTTTTACGTGTTCAACGTTGCGGATTCGTTTGTCTGTGTTGGCTGCGCAATGTTCGTTATAGCCGTTATAATTGATGAAATACAGGAGAGAAGGAAGAATTCCGCAGCATCATCGACCGATAAAGACGGAGGCACAAACGAGGACAAAAATGCCTGATACAAAAAATATCTTTGCTGCCGATGACGATTATGCGGATATTATCGTTTACACAGCCGAATGCAGCGGTGAAAGACTTGACGCGTTTTTAGCGGAAAAATCAGGCTTTACAAGATCGTATTCTCAAAAGCTGATTGAAGACGGCAGGGTAACAATCAACGGTAAAATACCGAAGAAAAACTATAAAGTTGCGCCGGGAGAGTGCGTTGAGGTCACACTTCCTGAAAACGACGAATGTGACGCCGAACCCGAAAATATACCGCTTGATATCAGGTATGAGGATGACGACATTATAGTAGTAAATAAGCCCGTCGGCATGGTTGTTCACCCCGCTCCCGGTCATATGCACGGCACGCTTGTGAACGCACTGATGTATCATTGCGGCAGCTCTCTCTCCGGTATAGGAGGAGTTAACCGTCCCGGTATAGTCCACAGAATAGATAAGGATACGACAGGGCTAATCTGCTCCGCAAAAAACGATTTCTCGCATATATCACTTTCATCACAGCTTGAGGATCACTCAATGCATCGTGAGTACAGATTAATATGTGTCGGAAACCTGCGTGAGGACAGCGGACGTATAGACGCCCCGATAGGACGACATCCTACGGATCGGAAAAAAATGGCGGTAATAAAATCCCCTGATATGAAGGCAAGACACGCGGTTACAAACTGGAGAGTTATCGAGCGTTTTGCATTGCCGTATACTTACGCAGAGGCAGTACTGGAGACCGGCAGAACTCACCAAATACGTGTGCATATGTCGTATATAGGACATCCGCTTATGGGAGACGAAACATACGGCGGAGGTCATACCCCATTTGAAAAAAAGAACGCAGGATTAATAAACGGTCAAATGCTGCATGCGTATGCTCTTATATTAAAGCATCCGAGAACGGGAGAAACAATGCGCTTTGAAACCCCGCTTCCCGATAATTTTGAAGCAATGCTCGAAAAACTGAGAAAAACACAATAACAAAAAAAGCTGTATTTTGAAAAAAATCAAATACAGCTTTTTTTGCGATAAATTTTATTAAAGAGGATTTAAAGAGTATTATTAACTGAAGCGTATCCGCCGACAAACTTAAGCC
>CAZWLL010000022.1:16183-34611 GCA_964634795.1 uncultured Ruminococcus sp.
CCTCGAGGAGGCGGTGGTATTCACCGCTATTAAACTGAAGTTAAACCGCCGACGTTAATCAGCTAATAAAATCTCTTCCCAGAGCTTTTCGTAGTAGGTACGTGTCTCTACATCAATATCATGGAAATATTCGGTGGTCATTTCGTCAATGTTTGTCGGATACAGAATTTCATTCTGATAGTATTCGTAATCGGGATTGTTGATTACAGAAGTGTTGGGAGACGCGTAGCATATGTATTCGGCATTTGCGAGAGCAACTTCAGGCTCAAGCAGGAAATTGATGTACATCATAGCCGCATCATAATTCGAAGCGTTTGAGGGAACACATACGGCATCAACGAAAATGTTGGTGCCTTCCTTAGGATAAACGAAAGCAAGATCGGAGTTGTTGCTTTGCATGGTAAGAAAATCACCTGCATAGTACGGCGCAATTGCCGCATTGCCTGCTTCCATCTTGTTGAAGACCTCATCCATAACTCTTGCCTGCAAAACTTTGTTTTGCTCCTTGAGCTTGTCCGCAGCCTTGTCCCAGTCAGCCTTTTCGGTAGTGTTTACATCAATGCCGAGCAAAAATTGAGCTATAGCAAAAGCATCACGAGGATTGTTGAAGGTCAGTATGTTGTCGGCGTATTTTTCGTCCCACATAATGCTCCAGCTGTCGGGAGTGCCATCAACCATTGTTGTGTTGTAAATGAGTCCTACCATACCTACATTGTACGGTACACTGTATTCGTTGTTTTCATCGTAGTAAAGGTTTTTGTACTGATCGTCGATTAAGTCGTAGTTGGTGATTTTCGAAAAATCGAGCTTCTGAAGCATGTTCTCGTTTTTCAGTCTTTCAATCATGTAGTCCGACGGAATTATGATATCATATGAAACCGCACCCGATTTCAGCTTTGCGTACATAGCCTCGTTCGATTCGTAGTTCATGTAGTTGACGGTGATTCCCGTAAGCTCCTCAAATGCCTTGTTGACATCGAATGTACCTTCACTGCCGTCGGAAATGTATACACCCCAGTTGAAAACATTCAATGTTGTACCTTCAAGGTCACGTGTGTATTCGGCGCGCGGATTTTCGAGAGTTGATGTGCTTCCCGAGCATGATGTGAGAAGAAGAGTCGATGCCATGGAACCGGTAAGCAGAACGCTCAGCAGAATGCTTGTTAATTTTTTCATTGAATTTACTCCTTGATACACAATAAAGATAAAATAAAATAAAAGAGATAAGCCGAAAGATTATTTGTGTGATTCTTTTTTTTCGGCTGCTTTAATCTGTCCTATATTGACAGCAAGAAGAAGCACAAGAACTGTAATGAATATTACCGTCGAAAGAGCGTACATATCCGGTTTTACAGCCTTTTTAGTCATTGAGAAAATCAAAAGGGGGAGTGTCTGGAAGCTTGAACCTGTGGTATAGTAGCTTATGACAAAGTCGTCGATTGAAAGCGTAAATGCCATAAGAAGACCGGAGGTAACACCCGGCATAATCGCAGGCAATACGATTTTGAAAAAAGCCTGAGTAGGAGTGCTTCCGAGATCCTGAGCCGCTTCAACCAGATGTGAATCCGTCTGATTAAGCTTCGGAAGAACGTTTAAAATAACATACGGCAGGTTGAATGTAACGTGCGCAATGAGCAGGGTTAAGAATGAAAGTGAATTCGATGCGCCGAGCAGTCGTCCCGCGAACACAAACAGCAGCATGAGCGATACGCCTGTGACAATGTCGGGGTTCATCATGGGGATGTTTGTCACGATATCGAGTGTGTTTTTCCACCATTTTTTTCTGACATAGTACATATATACCGCGGCGGCTGTGCCGATAATCGTTGCGATTACGGAAGAAAGTACCGCAAGAATCAATGTGTTTTTCAGTGCCGTGAGCGTTGTGCTCGATGAAAACAGCTCACGATACCACTTGAGCGAAAAGCCTGTGAATACCGATGTGCTTTTTGCCTCGTTGAATGAAAAGAATACCATGACAAGCAGAGGAGCGTAAAGAAGGAAATAAATCAGTCCCACAAAAATGTTTCCGGAATGTTTTTTCATCTTATCCCTCCTCATACTATAATGTTGTCGCCGCTGTCACCTGCGAATTTTTTCATGATTGCCATACTGATAAGTATGAGAACCATGAGAACAAGAGACAAAGCGGCACCCAGGTTGTAGTTGTAAAGCGACTGAATCTGTTTTTCGATGGCGTCACCGACAAGCATTATTTTTCCGCCGAGCTTCTGCGAAATGTAGAATGTGCTGACAGACGGAACAAATACCATGGTGAATCCAGATACAACACCGGGCATCGAGAGCGGAAGAATAATTCTGCGAAGCTTTGATAATCCGTTTGAACCGAGGTCTTCCGCAGCTTCTAGAAGACTCGGTTCGATTTTCGCCATAACGGAATATATGGGAAGAATCATATACGGAATGTAATTGTAGATCATACCGAATATAACAGCACCCGGTGTACCAATCATTTTAAGCGGTTCAATACCGAAAAGGCCGAGAAAATTATTGATTATACCGTTCTTTTCGAGAATGTTCATCCATGAGTATGTACGGATAAGAAGATTCATCCACATGGGAAGCATAACAAGCATCATCATAATGCGCTGAGTCGATTCACGCTTGCGGCTCATTATGTATGCGAACGGATAGGATATAAGCAGGGTTATTACCGTTGCTATAAGCGAGTATTCAATCGATATAAGAAAGATTTCTTTATATCCCGCCAGATTTTTTATGTTTTCAAGCGTGAATGCGCCGTCGGAATCTGTGAATGAATAGTAAACGACAATAACCAATGGTACAATAATAAATATCAGTGCCCAAAGAATATACGGCGCGCCGAGAATGCGCTGCAGGAGAGTTCTTTTTTTCATTTTGCGCCTCCCGCCGTCATGCCGAAATGAAGAAATGAAAAATTATTATTCATCGTCTTCATCCTCCGGAAGCTGGTTAAGCGTATCAAGCTCATCGGAATACGAGCTGTAGTCACCGAATTTTCCGGAATACTTCGATTTCTTCATAACATGGATAGCATCCGGTTCAATGAACAATCCGACCTCTTCGCCTTCCTTGTGTTCGTCGGTTGTTTGTATCATCCACTTAAATCCGCCTATGTCGACGATAATTTCAAAATGAACACCGCGGAACGTGACCGACGTAACAATACCGTTCAGCATTCCCGCATCCTTTTTTACGATATCAACATCCTCGGGACGAACAACGATATCGACAGGCTCGTTGACACCGAAACCCGAGTCGAGACATTCGAATTCTCTGCCCGAGAAATATGCACGGTAATCCGCTTTCATTGTGCCGTCGAGAATATTCGATTCGCCGATGAAGTCCGCGACAAATGCGTTTTCGGGCTCGTTGTAAATGTCGATTGGTGAGCCGATTTGCTGAACCTTGCCCTCATTCATTACAACGACCGTGTCGGACATCGAGAGTGCTTCCTCCTGGTCGTGAGTTACGAATACGAAGGTGATGCCGAGAGCCTTTTGTATGTTTTTCAGCTCGTTCTGCATATCCTTGCGAAGCTTTAAATCAAGCGCCGCAAGAGGCTCATCGAGAAGAAGAACCTTCGGCTTGAGTACAAGAGCACGCGCTATGGCAACTCTCTGCTGCTGACCGCCCGAAAGCTTTGATATGTGTCTTTTTTCGAATCCCTCAAGGTTTACGAGAGTCAGCATTTCGGAAACCCTTTGTTTGATTTCAGCCTCAGGGACGTGGCGGACTCTGAGACCGTATGCGATGTTTTCGAAAACATTGTAATTGGGAAAAAGCGCGTAACGCTGAAAAATGGTGTTTACCTCACGCTTGTACGGAGGAACACCATTCATGTTTTTTGAATCAAAAAACACTTCCCCCGAATCAGGCTCGAGAAAACCCGCGATTATACGCAGTGTAGTAGTTTTTCCGCATCCCGATGAGCCGAGAAGCGTTACAAATTCTCCGTCGCCGATAGATAGACTTAAGTCATCAAGTATGACGTCGTCATCGAATTTGATGGAAATGTTTTTGAGTTCGATAATATTTTTTTTCATTTTTTGCATCCCCCTTTGCGGCAAAAGACCACGTAAGCCGTATTACAGCTCTGCGCGAACCCACATATCGGCTAATCACAACCCCCGCAAAGAGTGTGTTACAAATCGAAAACGTGTTAAGCCTGCTCAATGAATAAAACTATATCCGAAATATTCGGAATAAAACGATGATGTCTTAACGTTAATTTCGATTGCAGCTGTGATTTCTCAGACACATTCCATAATAAAATATGCCTCGGTTTTATATAAACACCGCTGTAAAACGACGTTAAAAAACTGCCGTATGTGAACACCAAATATTTAATTGTAATGCGCTTTATGCTTTATCCGAGCGGATACTGACTGTCCGCGGGATATATTTTACTACGCATTTTGATGTTTTGGGAATTTCGGAAGCCTTTGCTCAATCCGAAAACGTCAGCACAGATGCAAAAATCGTGCAATATCAATTATACTATTTTTTATATGGAAAGGCAATAGCTTTACTGTATTTTATATTTTGTCATTATGACGATTTTTGTATCCGACAATTCACAATATTGTGTGATATAACTGACACATGTGTAATATTAAAAAAATGAGTGCGGAATTTAAAAATTATTCCCGATTACATTGAATTATAGAATAAACAGTGATATAATGTAGCGGTAAAAATCACAAAACATATCCGGAGCAATGTTTGATAGTATGAGCGAACGAAAATTATACCATAATATAGGAATTCTCGCGCATGTTGACTCGGGCAAGACAACACTTACCGAACAGCTTTTGTATTTTACGGGAGCGGTGCGTGAGGCGGGAAGTGTGGATAAGGGCAACTCGGTAACGGATAACCTTGAAATCGAGCGCAGACGAGGTATTTCGGTGCGTACATCCGCTGCTTCCGCTGAGTGGAACGGTGTTTGTATTAATCTTATAGACACTCCCGGACATACGGATTTCGCGGGTGAGGTTGAACGGTCTCTCGCGGCGCTCGATTATGCGATTGTTGTAGTTCCCGCTGTAGAGGGCGTAAGAGCACATACGGAGCATATTATAAAAGCACTGAATGACTTAAAGCTTCCGTACCTTGTTTTCGTAAATAAGCTTGACCGCGCGGGAGCGGATATCGATGCCGTTGTAAGTGACCTTAACGCTCACAGAGAAAGAGTCTATTTTCCGATTATGTCGGCGGAAAACGAGGGTAATGAGCTTGTACGTGTAAGCATGCCGTCCGGTGAGAGCTTTTACAACAAGGTACTTGAAAGCCTGGCTGAGGTGAATGATGAGGCGGCGGACGCGTTTCTCGATGATAAAAAACTTTCCGATGAAAAAATGACAGCTCTTTTGAAGTGTGAAATATCGGACTGCAGGCTTGTTCCCGTTCTGTGCGGTTCCGCTAAGCTCGGAATCGGCGTGAGCGAGCTGTGCGAGTTCATGACAGAATATATGCCGTCGTACTTAAGACGGGCATCCGATGATCTGTGCGGAATTATATTTAAAATAGAACATGACAAACAGCTCGGCAAGATATCATATGTAAGGCTTTTCGGCGGCAATATAACTAACCGAGACGAAGTAAAGCTGCTGAATCCGTCGGACAAAAGCAGAATGAATCCGGACGGAGAGGATGACGATGCGGTTCAGCTTGAGGAGAAGCCGCCGATTTCCGAAAAGGTAACTCAAATAAAGAAAATCAAGGGCGGCAGATACACCGACGTCGGAGAGGTACAGGCGGGTGATATTGCCGCGCTGTGCGGACTGCCGTCGGCTAAAACAGGGCAGTTTGTCGGCTCGCTTGAAATCAGCGATAAATATAAGCTTGTGTCGCCGTTTCTCAGAGTAAAGGTGACGCCTGCGGATTCCGACCCCGAAAAGCTGCCGTCACTTGCCGCGGCACTGAAGGAGCTGTCGGACGAGGAGCCGTACATAGACGCGAAATGGGAAAACGGACAGAAGGATATAACAATATCAACCACGGGAAAAATACAGCTTGAGGTTATCGACTCCATGCTTCGCGAGAGATATAACATGACTGCCGCTTTCGCTCCTCCGACTGTTATTTATAAGGAAACACCGGCGAAAAGCGGATTCGCGTATGCTGATTACACCATGCCGAAGCCGTGCTGGGCGGTGGTGCAGTTCAAATTTGAGCCTATGCCGAGAGGCTACGGCGTTTCGTATCACGGCAAACTGCCGTCAAATCAGCTTTTCTACAGATATCAAACGCACATACGCACATCTTTTTACAGCTGTCTTGAACAGGGGCTGTACGGCTGGGAGGTTACCGACTTCAAATGCACTCTCGTCGGCGGACAGCATCACACCATTCATACACATCCGCTTGATTTCTTTGTCTGCACACCGATGGCTTTTATGAACGGTATGCAGTCACTCGGTTCCACCATACTCGAGCCTCTTCTTAAAATGCGTATTTCATGCCCGATGAATCTTTCGGGAAAGGTAATAACGGAGATATCGAAAATGGGCGGAGAGTATGATACACCTCTAACATTCGGAGACACAAGCGTTGTCGAGGCAATAGTACCGGTAGCGACATCAATGGAATTCCCAGAAAAGCTGGCGTCTATGTCATCGGGAAAAGCCTCGCTTGGGGTTGAGTTTTACGGCTACAGAGAATGCAGAGACGGACTTGAGCATGTGAACCCGAGAAGAGGAGTGAACCCTCTCGACAGATCGAAATGGATATTGTGGGCGCGCGGCGCATATCAGCTCTCGATTGATGAAATGTGATGCCGCAATGAGTACCTGTGAATATGCGTATGTTGATTTTTTGTAATTTCAGCTCACAAAAATAACAAAAAAGTAATTGATACGTGTTGACTGTTTGATAAAAATATGATATACTCACTACAATACAGTAGTGTTCGAATTTGTGCGTGAAACACATTAACCGAAACTCGAAGTTACTTTATTAATTTAAACTATAACAAAAAATATACAGAGGAGAATTAACGAATGAAGAGTAAGAAAACACTGGCATTGCTGATGATTATCGCAATGCTTCTTCCTACCTTCGCCGCATGCTCTGAATCCACAACCAATGCGGAAACAGAAGGCATTGCGACAGAAACCGAGGCAACCGCAACAGATGACGCAGCTGAAGAAGCAACAGAAGAAGAAACCGAAAAGATTCTTCCCGACCTTCCCGATGTTACATATGACGGAGTAGATTTTAATATTTACTGCTCATCAAACGCAGAGTACGGTACCGTAAAGGATGACTTTACCGCGGAAGAGTACACAGGCGAACCCGTTAACGACGCACGTTATTCGAGAAATCTTGCGATTGAGCAGAAGTACGATGTTAAAATCAATGTTTTTCCCGACAACACAACCGGTGACACTCAGGGTACAAACGTAATTAAGCAGTCTGTTACAACAGCCGACTACGCGTATGACCTCGCAATGCTTGCAGGTTATTCTACATCAAAGCTCTCATATGACAACATCCTCGTTGACCTCAATACAGTAGAGTATATCGATCTCGAGAAGCCGTGGTGGGACCAAAGAGCCAATGAAGAGCTTGAAGTTGTAGGAAAGCTTTTCTATACCACAGGTGATATTTCAACCGCGGACAACGAAGCTACATATTGTATCTACTACAATAAGAACATGGCATCCGACCTTTCTCTAACTCAGAACCCGTATGACATGGTAAGAGACGGTACATGGACTATAGACAACTACGCTACACTTCTTTACGGCGTATCGAGCGACCTTGACGGTAACGGCGAATATGACGACCAGGACCGTTACGGAGCACTTCTTTGGGATGACTCCATCATGGGCGTTGTAAACGGCGCGGGCATTAAGTGCTGTGATATTGTCGACGGTAAGGTTACGCTTTCGCTTTACAGTGAAAAAACAGTTTCAATGCTTGAAAAGTACTTCAGCTTTGCTATCGATAAGCAGGTTTGCTTCGCATACCAGAGAACAAACTGGGATGATAAGCTCCTTGTAAACATGTTCCAGAACAACCAGGCTCTCTTCATCCAGCAGCTTCTCCAGCTTGCTCCGAAGCTTCGTGAAATGGATGCCGACTTCGGTGTTCTTCCTTACTACAAGTACAATGAAGAGCAGGAATCCTACTACAATACTGTAGGTTCATGGCACAGCGTATTCCTCTGCCTGCCTAAGGTACAGCAGGATCTTACAAGAACAGGCGTTATCGTAGAAGCTCTTGCGGCAGAATCACTTTACACTGTAACTCCCGCATACTACGATGTAACACTTAAGGATAAGGTTTCACGTGACCAGGATTCCGCCGATATGCTTGACCTTATCTTCGAAACAAGAACCTATGACCTCGGATGGTATTATGCTGTAGGTTCATACAATGAATCCATAATGAACCTCTTCAGAAACTACCAGAGCGACTTCACATCCATGTATAAGAAGAGCGAAAAGGTAGCGAACAAGTATATTGATAAGCTTAACGCCGCATTCGAAGCACTCGATGAAGAATAAAACGTAACAAAACATTGTTTAAACAAAGACGGGAATGGGAAACCATCCCGTTTTTTGGTATTGTCTATGTTTTTTTACCGTTAATCTTGCAATTATACTTTTGTATGTGATATAATATAAAAAGTTAAATATAAATATAACAGAGGATTTTATAATATGGAACTCACTTCATTTCGTCAGCTTTATCGCGAACGCGATAAGATAGACCACGACAGCGTCACAGTAGGCGGTTGGGTCAGAAGCATTCGCGGCTCGAAAACATTCGGTTTTATAATGCTTTCCGACGGTACATTCTTCGAATCCGTTCAGATAGTATATGATGATAAGCTCGCTAATTTCGCGGAAATTTCCAAATATAACGTAGGCTCCGCTCTTATCGTAAAGGGTAAAATAATCGAAACACCCGATGCACAGCAGCCGTTTGAAATTCATGCCGATGAGGTTATTCTCGAGGGAGCATCTACCCCCGATTATCCGCTTCAGAAAAAACGCCACTCCATCGAGTATTTAAGAACGATTTCCCACCTCAGACCGAGAACCAACCTTTTCCAGGCTGTATTCAGAGTACGTTCGCTTGCCGCTTACGCAATTCACAAATTCTTCCAGGAAAGAAATTTCGTTTACGTACATACCCCGATTATCACCGCATCCGACTGTGAAGGCGCCGGAGAAATGTTCCGCGTAACCACAATGGATATGGAAAACGTTCCGAAAACAGAGGAAGGAAAGGTTGACTATTCCGAAGACTTCTTCGGCAAGAGCACAAACCTTACCGTATCCGGTCAGCTGAATGTTGAAACATACGCAATGGCATTCAAGAATGTATACACATTCGGCCCCACTTTCCGCGCCGAAAACTCGAATACAACACGTCATGCGGCTGAATTCTGGATGATTGAGCCTGAAATCGCGTTTGCCGATCTTACGGATGATATGAAGCTTGCGGAAGATATGTTAAAGTATGTT
This sequence comes from uncultured Ruminococcus sp., assembly GCA_964634795.1. GTDB lineage: Bacteria > Bacillota > Clostridia > Oscillospirales > CAG-272 > UMGS1696. The sequence continues at coordinate 25,669 of CAZWLL010000022.1, forward strand.
ATCCGCTATGTTATGGAAAACGCTCCGGAAGAAATGAAATTCTTCAACAGCTTTGTTGACAAGGGACTTATCGACAGACTTAACCATGTTGTTGAAAGCGACTTCGGCCGTGTTACATATACCGAGGCTGTTAAGCTTCTCGAAGAGCATAACGACAGATTCGATTATAAGGTATTCTGGGGTGCCGATCTTCAGACCGAGCATGAAAGATTCTTAACCGAAGAGGTATTCAAGCGTCCTGTATTCGTTACCGATTATCCGAAGGAAATCAAAGCCTTCTACATGAAGCTCAACGATGACGGTAAGACGGTAGCCGCAATGGACTGCCTTGTTCCCGGAATCGGTGAAATTATCGGCGGAAGCCAGAGAGAGGACAGCCTCGAGCTTCTTGAAAAGCGTATGGATGAACTCGGACTCAACAAGGAAGATTACGGCTTCTATCTCGATATGAGAAAATACGGCTCCGCAAGACACGCGGGCTTCGGTCTCGGATTCGAACGCTGCGTAATGTATCTTACAGGTGTTTCGAATATTCGTGACGTTATTCCTTTCCCGAGAACAGTCGGAAACTGCGAGCTTTAATCTATGCTTAATATACTGCAGTATCTGTCACTTATCGCGGCGTTTATGATTCCGTGGATGATAGGCAGCATAGTGAAATTCGCAAAAGCGGGAGACAGGAAAAAAGTTACCGTTCTTTCGCTGATTCTTGCCGCGTGTGTACTGATTATCGCATTGTGTGTTTTCTTGGCGTATACACTGAACGGCAGCAGTACTGCCTCGTAAATCGGCAGGAGTGAAATATATTACGGAAAGAGATGACAACTGACTTGAATAAGCTGCGAGACAGAGCGATAAGAATTACGGCGATATGTCTTTCGGCTCTTTTGATGGCATCGTGTTTTGGCGGATGTACGAAATCTGTTGAGAGTGAGACTGAATCCGCGGCGGAAACAAGTGCTGTCGAGACGGAAACCGAAACGGAAAAAGCAATCGAGACCGAGACAGAAACCGAGACCGAGACCGAGACGGAAACGGAAACCGAAATTACTTTGCCGGACTCCGCCGAAAAGCTCGAGGATCCCGATTCTAACATTACGGGTTATTCCGATGACCCCGATACGGAAACCGTACATGAAACCGAGACCGAAAAAGAGACCGAGGCTGAAGTCGAGGAAAAAGAAACGCGTATTTTCAATTACCTTAACGGATATACCACAACAAAGGAATTGAGAGACCGCAGACCCGTCGCGATAATGATAAACAACATCAAAAACAGTCTTCCTCAGGAAGGTATATGCGACGGAGACATTTATTACGAATGTTCGGCCGAAGGCGGAATTACAAGAATAATGATGCTTGTTTCCGATTATGAGAAGCTGGGTACAGTCGGCTCAATTCGTTCGTCGAGAGATTATTTCGTTGATTTTCTGGCAAATCATGACGCTATTTATGTTCATGCGGGCGGAAGCTCACAGGCATATGAGAAAATCGCGTGGAGAAAAATCAATAACCTTGACGGTGTAAATCAGTACGCGCCGAATACATTCTGGAGAGACAGCACACGTATGTATTCAATGGGATACGAGCACAGCCTTATGACATCGGGAGAGGGCATAGTTGCGGGAATCAAGCAAATGAACTACCGTACGGAGCTTGACCCGAATCAGGTTCCTCTGTTCAATTTCTATGATGAAGAAACAGACAACAAGCTGGTGGGAAGTCCCGCCTCTCACGTACATATGCAGTCAACCGCTATACAGACAGTGGATTTCGTGTACAATGAGGAAACAGGGGAGTACTTAAGGTATCAGTATAACGGCATCGCTCATGTTGACGGAACAACGGGAGAGCAGATTTCGGTTAAAAACGTTATAATACTGTTTACCGATATTTCGCTGATACCGGGAGACACAGCAGGCAGACTTACCGTAGGAACCGTAGGCAGCGGTCAGGGATACTATATCACAAACGGCAAGCGTAAGGTAATAAACTGGTCACGCGGTTCTAAAACGGAAACACTTCACCTTGAATACCGCAACGGAGACGAGCTTATACTCAATTGCGGCAAGACGTTCATTTGTGTGGTAGACAATTCCGTTGCAAAAAAAATCGATTTCGAGTATTCCTGGAATTAAACGTAATATAATTTAATTATTTATAAAAAAGCAGTGATGAATTGTATTATGCGGTGAATTGCTGCTTTTTACTGTGTCTTTACACTTCTTTGCATTGTTTTTTACTATTTTGTGTATTGACAAAATTTGCCGTTCTGATATAATTAATACGTGACAGTTATATAAAACAGCCGAAATTCAATTCAAAAAGGAAAGCTTACAACAGGAAAGGAAAATATCGAATGAAAAAATCGATATCCGTTATTCTGGCTATGCTGATGCTGATATCTGCGGTATCATGCTCAGAGTCGAATAATAACGAAGAAAGCACAAGCGAAACAACCGCTTCGGAAAGCGCCGAAACAGCCGAGAGCGTTTCGACAGAAGAAACAGCCGAAGAGGAGGACACCTCAACACATTACGCAGACGAAATAGCCGCGCAGGACTATGACGGATGGACACTCAGAATAGCGAATGACGGATTGAACCCCGAATACTTCAGCGCATTTACAGTTGAAGAGCTGACAGGCGACGCATTCAATGACTCTATATATGAACGTAATGTTCGAGTTATGGATAAATTCAATATAAGCATCGAAGAAATTAACACAGGTTCAACCACCCTCATTAAAAACTCTGTAACGGCAGGATCGCATGATGTCGGATTCGGATATGTTCTTCTGCAGAATTGCATGGGTTTGATTTCAAGTGAATATGTTAAGGCAATTTCCGATATGCCTGTTATAGATCTCAGCAAGCCGTATTGGGATGCGAAGTCACAGAGCGTTCTTACATTTAACGGAAAGCTGTATTACGGACATTGCGACATCAGCTTCGACCATTACGAAGGTATGGCATTGCTTTTCTACAACGGTCAGCTTCTCGAGGACAACAACATTACCGAAACACCGTATGATTTATATGGTTCGGGCAAATGGACGCTTGATAAGATGTACGACATGATGCAGACGGTTGCGAAAGATGCAAACGGCGACGGCAAAATGGACGAAACCAACGATATATACGGCTGGGCAGGACGTGAATTCGAATACCTTCCGAGCTTATACGCATCAAATACAAGCTTGATAAAGTACGATGATTCTCAGTCCACATATGTTCTGAACTTGACCGACGAAACAGTAATGGCAGTCGGAGATATGCTGAACAAGATTATCAATGACACAAATCTCGCGCTTCCCGGACGTAACGATACCACACGAAACCTCTTCAAGGAAGGTAAAGTACTGTTCTACAGCCGTCTTATGGGAGACTTCCGCAATCTTCGTGATAAAGAAGATGACTACGGTATTATCTGCTATCCTTCACTTGAGGAAAACACCGACGGTACTGTCTATATTCAGAACACATTTACTGTAATGATTCCCGCGGACTGTGAGGATGACGAGCGTCTTGCGACATTGATAGAGGATCTCGCAGCCGACACATATGATAATGTACTTGATGTATACATAGACAAAGCCGTAATCGGTAAGGGTACACGTGACCAGCAGAGTGCTGAGCTTCTCCGTGAGTTTATATCCAAACGTGCGTATGACCTGTGCTATGCATTCAACCTATTCACTCCTATAGAAGGATACAATGCGGCACTTAAAAACAACGGTTACGCGTCCGCGCAGTCAAGATACGAACTTGTATTCTCAAAGACGGTAGCAAAAGTACTCGAAAATCTCGGCGTGGGCGAATAATAATAATATAATATCGTAATAATAGATAAACGAAAGGGCATATCGACAAGATATGCTCTTTTTATATTGACAAAAAAATTTATTCTGATATAATAAATATATGACATTTGAATAAATATCGACGGCGATTAATCTGAAAAAAGGAATATTTACAACAGGAAAGGAAAATATCGTATGAAAAAATCGATATCCGTAATTTTAGCCATGCTGATACTGATGTCTGCGGTATCATGCTCCGAGTCGAAAACCAACGAAGAAAGCACAAGTGAAACAATTGCCGCCGAGGCTTCCGAGACACTCGAAAGTGTTGCCGAGGAAGAAACAGCGGAAGAAGACACTAAAACACATTACGCGGATGAAATAGCCGCGCAGGACTACGACGGATGGACTCTCAATGTTGCAAATGACGGTTTAAGCACCGAATATTTCAGCGCTATCACGGTAGATGAATTGACAGGTGACGCTTTTAACGATGCCATATACGAGCGCAATGTTCGTGTAATGGAAAAATTCAATGTTCTTATTGAAGAATACACAACAGGATCGCCTGCTCTTATCAAAAATTCGGTAACTGCAGGTTCGCACGATGTCGGATTCGGTTATGTTCTTCTTCGCAGCTGTATGGGCTTGATTTCGGGAAATTATGTTAAGGCAATTTCCGATATGCCTGTATTCGATTTGAGCAAGCCGTATTGGGACGCAGGCTCACAGAAGACTCTCTCCATCGGTGATAAATACTATTTCGGCCACTGCGATATCGGTTTCGACCATTATGAAAGCATGGCAATGTTGTTCTACAACGGCAATTTGCTTGAGGACAACAATATAACGGAAACACCGTACGATCTTTATAAATCGGGCAAATGGACGCTCGATAAGATGTACGATATGATGCAGACAGTCGCAAAGGATGCAAACGGCGACGGCAAGATGGACGAGACAAATGACATATACGGCTGGGCAGGACGTGACTTCGAATACCTTCCGAGCTTATACGCGTCAAATACAAGCTTGGTTAAATATGATGATTCTCAGTCCACATACATACTGAACCTGACCGACGAAACCGTAATGGCAGTGGGGGACAAGCTCAACAAGATTATCAATGACGCAAACCTTGCGCTTCCCGGACGAAACGATACTACACGAAACCTTTTCAAGGAAGGTAAAGTGCTGTTCTACAGCCGTCTTATGGGAGACTTCCGCAATCTTCGTGATAAAGAAGACGACTACGGAATTATTTGCTATCCTTCGCTTGAGGAAAATACGGACGGCATGGTTTATATTCAGAATCCTTATGCCGTTATGATTCCTTCCGACTGTGAGGACGACGAGCGTCTTGCTACACTGATTGAAAATCTCGCGGCTGATACATACGACAATGTGCTTAGCGTATACATAGACAAAGCGGTAATCGGCAAGGGCGTGCGTGACCAGGAGAGCGCCGAGCTTCTTCGTGAATTTATTTCAAAACGCGCATATGACATGTGTTATGCCTTTGATCTTGGTACACCGATAGAGGCTTATGGTTCCGCGCTTAAGAACAACGGTTATGCGTCCGCTCAGACGAGATACGAGCGTGTATTTGCGAAAGGTATTTCAAATGCAATGTCAAAGCTCGGCGTGGGCGAATAAAATAACAATTACAGATTAAGGATGTACCGAATAAACCTTTAATCGTAGTTTTCTCGGCAACAATAAGGATAGATTTTAAAGCACGATGAACTAATTAATAGTTATTACAAGTAAAGAAAGACGAATTGAATTAAACTGTACGTGAAAACATGTGCAGCACAATAAAAAAATAAAAAATATTGACAAAATATGCCGAATGATGTATTATTATAAAAGTAAAACTCATCGGTGATTTCAACAGCAAATATGGGAACGGCGTGACAATGATTATGACGTTCCCTTATTCGAGTTAAACGGGAATATATAAAAGAGCTATGGCAAGAAAAAAATCGATTTGTTTGTTTTGTGCGGCTTTGATATTTGTGTCGGCTTTTTGCCTGACATCGTGTTCGAATGAAGAAAACAGTACGACCGAAGCCCCCGAAATAACCGAAAGCAATGACGGAGAAGATTCTATGGCATCTCAAAGTAAGTTTGCGTATATAAGTGATAATTATACTGTCGGCGATAAGACGGCATCGGCGGCTGTTGTTACCGATGACATGTTTGAGCAGAAATTCGGCGCTGCTTTCGGTGCGGCAGATGTTTCGGGTGAAAACTATTCTGTCGAGGTGAATGTTAAGCTGAGCAACGCAATTGCGGCAGGCGGCATTATATTCGGAGCAAAGGAATCGGATATATACGACGGATTCGAAGGCTACGCATTGATGCTTCGTGACAGAAGAATATATCTCTATGAAATTACAGGTTCAGCTCAGTCGGGAATGATTGCGAATCAACTGGCTGACAAGGTGGTAAAACCGTCAAAATCAAGCAAAGACGGACGTCTTCGTGTTGAGAGAGACGGAAACACATATCGCATGTATTTTCTTGACGACATGGAGGGCGTAGAGCCGTGGCCCGAATTCGAATTTGTACTTAACGGCGCAAAGGGAACAAACGTAGGTTATATTGACAACGGCCACGGTGCCGAGTTCAGCGGATTCGAGACAGCGGACTATACAGCACCGGAAAAGAGCGGAAATACATACACGAATCCCGTATTCGGCGAATTGCAGGCGGCTGACCCCGGAGTCCTTAAGTATGACGGAAAGTATTACTGCTATTCCACATCGGCTCCCGTAGGCTATTATGTATATGTATCCGACGACCTTGTTAATTGGGAGAACAAGGGACTGTGCTGTGATATGGCATGGAATATTGACAAGAACGGATATTACTGGGCCCCCGAGGTGGTTGAGAAGAACGGTAAATTCTACATGATAATGTCGGTAGACGAGCATTTAGGCTTTGCCGTAGCCGATTCACCGCTCGGTCCGTTTATTCCCGAGGAAACATGGCTGTTTGAAAAGACAATCGACGGACACATCTTTATAGATGATGACGGAAAAGCATACTTATTCTATGTGAGCTGGAGAGACGGACACGATTACGGCATATACGGCTGCGAGCTTGAGGACGATATTGTAACGGCTAAAACGGAGACAGAACTGCTGATAATCAAGCCCGATGATTCATGGGAAAAAACAGAAGGCGCGGTAACGGAAGGCCCGTTTGTACTGAAGCATAACGGATTATACTACCTTACATATTCCGGAAACGGTTATACATCAAAGTATTACGCGATAGGATATGCGGTATCCGATTCACCTCTTGAGGGTTACGAAAAGTATAAAGCCAATCCGATACTCAGCTATACATCAAAGCTCTACGGCCCGGGACATCACAGCTTTACGGTATCTCCCGACGGAAGCGAGCTTATTATAGTGTATCATGTACACGCAAGCACGACAACAGTACATCCGAGAAAAATATGCATAGACCGCGCGAGATTCGCGCCGACAGAGTCGGGTGTTGACAGACTGGAGATTTTCGGCCCTACACACACGACGCAGGAATATCCGAAATAATCGATAAAAACAAAACATTTATATTTTAAGGAGAACAAAATGAAAAGAAAATTGTCACTGATACTGGCACTGTTGATATTGGCGTCATCTGTTGCATCCTGCTCGAACAACAGTGAAAACGCCGACGAAACAACCGAAAACACATCGACAACAAACGTTGAAAATGCTGCGGAATCAACCGAGGAAACAGTTGACGAAAACGCGCGTCTCGATTCAGGTCTCGGAGCAGCCGATTACGAAGGCTACACATTCCATATTTTCGTTCACAACACTGTTACGAACGACTTTGATGCCGAGGAAATAACAGGCGAGCCGATAAACGATGCTATGTATCAGAGAATTACAACCGTTCAGGATAACGCGAACGTAACAATAGAACCTGTTGTTGTTACGGCGGATATGCGTGCGGCTCAGCAGCCTCTCGGAAACTCAGTTCAGGCGGGAACAAACGACTACGACCTCGTATCCATGTCGGCATATTCCTCATGCAACGCGCTTGTAGCGGGTTATTTCTATGACCTCAACAAGATTGAAAACCTTGACCTTTCAAGAGAATGGTGGGATCAATATTCCGTTGAGGAGTTTACGTTTAAGGATTCCGTATATCAGGTAACAGGCGACATTTCAATCAGCGACAACCAGCAGACCTTCTGCGTATACTTCAACAAGAACATGGCAACGGATTACCAGCTCGGTGACCTGTACGCAATGGTTGACAACGGTACATGGACAATCGATAACTTCAAGACTCTTGCCGAAAAGGTTGACTCAAACCTCGACTACGATAATGACGGCAACCACGAAAATGACCCCGATGATATTTACGGTATCTATATCTGGGATGATATTATGATGGGTATTGTTAATGCCTCCGGTATAAAATGCTGTACTATAGATGATAGCGGCAACCTTAATATTACTCTCAACAGCGAAAAATTCGTTGACGCGTTCAATAAGTTCGCATCATATGCTTATGATAAGAATATAACATGTGAATATCAGAGAAACGGTTACGATGCCGACTACGGTCAGATTGCATTCAGAGACGGCAGAGCATTGTTCTATATGCAGAATCTCGGCAATGCCGTAAACTTCCGTGAAATGGAAGATGACTTCGGTATTCTTCCTCTTCCGAAATACGATGAAGCACAGGAAAGATATTATAACAGTGCCGCATCATGGGGACTTGCACTTTACTCCGTTCCTATGAGCTCGTTCAGTGAAGAAGAATTTGCACGCACAGGCTATATAACACAGGCTCTCGCGTATGAAGGACTTTACACACTTACACCCGCATACTACGAACAGACATTGCAGAACAAGGTATCCCGTGACGTTGATTCCTCGAGAATGCTTGACCTTATTTTCTCGACACGCTGCTATGACTTCGGATGGTATTTCGAAATCGGTACATACAACGAAGCGATTATGGACCTGCTCAGAACATATTCCACAGACGTTTCATCAATGTACAAGAGATTCGAAAAAATCGCAACAAAGACTCTTGCTAAGTACAACGAGAAGATTCAGGAATTAATCGCGAACAATTAGTGGGAGTAATCTTAAGCTGAGTAG
>CAZWLL010000022.1:34711-38951 GCA_964634795.1 uncultured Ruminococcus sp.
GAAGATTCAGGAATTAATCGCGAACAATTAGTGGGAGTAATCTTAAGCTGAGTAGGTGAGACAACCATCCCACTATCGAGAATTTCCATGACTGGAAATTCTCCGCTCTTTAGGCTTAAAAGTGAGAGGGAATGACTTTCAGCTGAGTAGTGTAGACAACCATCCCACTATCGAGAATTTCCATGACTGAAAATTCTCCGCTCGTTAGATTTAACAGTTAAAAATGCTCTCCGTTTATGTAGGAGAGCATTTTTTATGCGAATGCAATATCAAATTGCGCTGAATTTGCGAATAAATTTATCTCGGATGCTTGAAAACGATATTTATACATGATATAATGTACTTGAAGGATAATTATACAATTGAGGAAAATTAAATGAAACTGATAGAACCGACAATCGAATACGATAAGCAAATTCAGGCATATCGGCGCGAATTCCTTGAAATCGAAGGGTCGATGGATGGCGCAGGTTCACTGCGGCGCTTTGAGAATACACAGGACTGGCTTAATCAAGTAGAGCTCATGAAAAAGCCCGAAACAACGCCCGCAAATCTTGTTCCGTCTACACAGTATATTTATGTGCGAGAAAGCGACAATAAGGTTGTCGGAGTAATTCAGATAAGACATTACTTTAATGAATTTCTCGAAAAGTACGCAGGTCATATCGGTTACTCGGTCTGTCCGAGCGAAAGAAGAAAAGGATATGCCTCGCAGATGTTGAGCCTTGTACTGCCTAAGTGCGTGGAGCTCGGAATAAACAAGGTTTTAATATGCTGCTTAACTGAAAATGAGGGGAGCCGCCGCACAATACTGAAAAACGGCGGTGTGTATGAGTCTACGGTTTATTGTGAAGAGAAAGATGAGTATTTGGAAAGATACTGGATTGACCTGTCCGATAAATAAGCCCCTCTGCATGCCTTTTCGATATATTTAATGGAGACTATTGTGATTACGCGATTTGCGGAGATAAAGACCCTTATCTGAAGGAACATGAGGAATTCCGAGACGAGCTCGGCGGACGATGGAATAAGTAATAATAGAATAAGCTGTCTCTTAAAGTAAGTTCGGTTAAAGAGACAGCTTTTTTTTTTATATTTTCAGAATAAAGTGATTTTTATTGAATTCGAGCAGACCTTCATCACGCATTTTGCCGAGCTCAAGAGAGAGACCGCTGCGTTCTACGGCAAGATAATCCGCAAGCTGCTGCCGTGTGAACGGTATATCGAATTCGATTTTTCCGAGACGCTTTGCTTCGGCGGATAAGTACGACATCAGCTTTGCTCTCGTTGTGCGCTGGCTTATATATGTAAGCTTTTCGCTGAAACGGAGATTTTTGTCTGCCAGCTCTCCGAGAAGATTTCGGATTATCTTATTGTGATGCTCGCATGCGGAGGAGCATACTCGCAGAATTCTGTTGACATTTAAAAACAATACGGATACTGCAGTTTCGGCTACAACACTCACGTTCACCGTTGATCCGGATGCACACGCAAACGCAACACCGAAGGTCTGACCCGGTGCCGCGGTTGAAATTATATTGCGGTTGCCCCAAATGTCTTCTTGTATAATCAGTATTTTTCCGGATACAACGATACCGATTTGCTCGGTTGTGTCACCTGCACGGAGCAAAAACGAGTCTTTCGGAAAGCTTTTTTCTTTTGCGTCGAGACATGACAGCATTGCGCTGAGCTCATCATCGGAAATTCCCGCAAACAGAGGAGCGGAGCGGATAATCGGTATAAAATCTTTCATATAAAAATCTTCTTTCGTTGAATTTTCAACAGACTTACTAAGGTTATTATACTATAATATAATAAAAAAAACAAGGAGGCGCTGTTATGAAGAGAAGAATTATAGAAATAGATCAGGATAAATGCAACGGATGCGGCGCATGTGCCGCGGCTTGCCATGAAGGAGCCATTGCTATGGTAAACGGCAAGGCTAAACTGATGAGAGATGACTATTGCGACGGTTTGGGAGACTGCCTCCCCGCATGTCCGACAGAAGCTATAACATTTGTCGAGAGGGAAGCGGCAGCTTACGACGAAAAAGCCGTGATGGAAAACAAGGAGAAGAAAATGAAGGAAGAAAAAACTTTGCCGTGCGGATGTCCCGGAACTAAATCGAAGACAATAGTACATCCGAAATACAATGGTACGGAAGAGCATTATACACAGCAGGAAAGTCAGCTTTCACAGTGGCCTGTTCAGATTAAGCTTGTACCTGTTAACGCACCATACTTTAAGGGAGCTAAGCTGCTTATAGCAGCAGACTGTACGGCGTATGCTTACGCGGCTTTCCACGAGAAATTCATCAAGGGACACATCACACTCGTGGGATGTCCGAAGCTTGACAGCGTTGACTATTCCGAGAAGCTTACGGAAATAATCAGCGGCAACGATATAAAGAGCGTCACGGTCGTTCGCATGGAGGTTCCGTGCTGCGGCGGCCTCGAGAACGCGGCAATCAAAGCACTTAAGAACAGCGGAAAATTCATTCCGTGGCAGGTAGTTACGATTTCAACCGACGGAAAAATACTTGATTGAAATGAGGAGTAATTTAAAGATGGAAAATAAAATGTTTTGTTTTCAGTGTGAGCAGACAGCGGGATGCACAGGCTGTATTGGTAAAGCCGGTGTGTGCGGTAAAAGCGCGGATGTCGCTAAGCTTCAGGATGAGCTGACAGGTGCGCTCATCGGACTTGCACGTTCTGCCGATAAAGACAAAATGACGGCTGAGGTATATGAATTGATAATCGAAGGTTTGTTTACAACTGTAACAAACGTGAATTTCAATGAAAATACAATAGGCGCAATGATTGACAGGGTACATGCGGTAAACAAGTCCTGCGGCAATGACTATGACATGAGTCTGCTTTGGAATGCGCAGGAGGATATACGCAGTCTTAAATCTCTGATTCTCTTCGGCATACGCGGTATGGCGGCATACGCACACCACGCAATGGTTCTCGGTTATACCGATGATGAGGTTAACGGCTTTTTCGTTAAGGCGCTTACCGTTATCGGTGAAGATTACGGTATGAATGAGCTTCTGCCGGTAGTGATGGAAGTCGGTGAGAAAAACCTCAAATGCATGGCACTTCTCGATAAAGCGAATACCGAAAGCTACGGTGATCCTACTCCCGTTACCGTTCCTTTGACAGTTGAAAAGGGTCCGTTTATTGTTATATCGGGTCATGATTTGCGTGACCTTAAGATTCTTCTCGAGCAGACAGAAGGCAAGGGCATAAATATTTATACTCACGGTGAAATGCTGCCCGCTCACGGATATCCGGAGCTTAAAAAGTACGCACATCTTAAGGGTAATTTCGGAACTGCATGGCAGAATCAGCAAAAGGAATTCGCCGATATTCCCGCTCCTATACTCTTTACCACAAACTGCCTGATGCCGCCTAAAGCAAGCTATTCGGACAGAGTATTTACCACGGCACTGGTATCGTATCCCGAAATAACACATATCGGTGTTGACAAGGATTTCACTCCTGTGATAGAGAAAGCACTTGAGCTCGGCGGTTACAAAGAAGATAAAGAATTCACGGGAATCAACGGCGGCAATACCGTTATGACAGGTTTTGCGCACAACACAGTACTCGGTGTGGCGGATAAGGTAATAGATGCCGTGAAATCAGGTGCCATTAAGCATTTCTTCTTAGTCGGAGGATGTGACGGCGCACGCCCCGGACGTAATTACTATACTGAATTTGTGAAGAAAACTCCGTCCGATACGGTAGTATTGACGCTTGCGTGCGGCAAGTTCCGCTTTAATGATTTAGACCTCGGTACAATCGGCGGACTGCCCAGACTTATGGACATAGGACAGTGCAACGACGCTTACAGCGCTATTCAGATTGCCGTTGCTTTGGCAAACGCTTTCGGATGCGGAGTAAACGACCTGCCGCTGTCAATGGTACTGTCATGGTATGAGCAGAAGGCGGTATGTATTCTCCTGACATTGCTGTACTTAGGCATTAAAAACATACGTCTCGGCCCGACACTCCCCGCATTTGTTTCACCCAATGTACTGAACTACCTTGTAGAAAACTTCGGTATAGCTCCGATAACAACACCCGAAGAAGATATAAAGCTTCTGATGAAATAAGCTGAAATAAACGGAAAATAAAAAACAACCTCGATATGCATTTGTGCTTCCGACCATCGGAAGACTGCATATCGAGGTTGTTCTTTTTTACGATGACAGCATTCATTTGAGCTGTGCTGC